>JABSQX010000041.1 GCA_013215615.1 Myxococcales bacterium
GAGGCCAACCTGAAATCCAATGGGATCGACTTCGAGACGATCCCGAAGGTCGTGCAGTTCAACAAGCGCGACCTGCCAGATATCAAGACCCTCGACGCGATCCGCAGCGCCTGGGGCGACGTCCCGACCTTTCCCGCCGTGGCGTTGCGGGGAGACGGGGTGCGGGAGACCTTCCGGGAACTGTTGCGCCAGCTGTATCGGGAGCTGGACGGGCGCCACCAACTCGACGGGAAATTCGGCATGTCGGAAGAGGACTTCCTGAAGGGGATGTTTCGCGGCCTCGCCTGAAATTGCCCCTCGGGAAGCTCGCTTCGATTCGCCGTTTGACACCCGAAACGGGCGTTGTTAGGGTGTTTTTGGCCCCCGCGCACCTCGAGCCCGGCGGAACCCGCGCGGTCCGCACGGGAGGATCACATCCCCATGACCATTACCCCCCTGAGCGCGCCCGGAGGCGCCGCGAGCGCCCTCGCCAGCGTAGATGCAGCCCTCGAGGACATCCGTGCCGGGCGCATGGTGATCTTGGTCGACGACGCCGACCGGGAAAACGAAGGCGATCTCTGCATCGCGGCCGAGAAGGTGACCCCCGAGGCCATCAATTTCATGGCCACGCATGGCCGGGGCCTGGTCTGCCTGTCGATGACGGAATCCCAGCTCGAGAAACTGAACCTCTCGCTGATGGTGCCGGAGTGGGAGAACAACTCGGGCTTTGGCACGGCCTTCACGGTCTCCATCGAGGCCCGCGAGGGTGTGACCACCGGGATCTCCGCGGCGGATCGCGCGCACACCGTGCGCACGGCCATCGCGACGGATGCGCGCCCCAACGATCTGGTGCGGCCCGGTCACGTCTTCCCGCTGCGCGCGCGCCGTGGAGGCGTGCTGCGGCGAGCGGGGCAGACCGAGGGATCGGTCGACCTGGCCCGGCTGGCAGGCTTGGTCCCCGCTGGTGTGATCTGCGAGATCATGCGCGAAGACGGCGAAATGGCCCGGATGTCCGACCTCCTCGACTTCGGCAAACGCCACGGCATCCGCGTGGTGACCATCGCGGATCTCATCCACTACCGCTTGCGCAAGGAGAAGTTGGTGCGCCGCGCGGCGGAGTCGGTGATGCCCACCCGAAGCGGTGGCGAGTTTCGTTGCATCGTCTACGAGAACGACATCGACCACATCGACCACATGGCGCTCGTCAAGGGTGAGTGGGGTCCCGACGACAGCGTACTGGTGCGCGTTCACAGCGAGTGCCTGACCGGCGACGCTCTCGGCTCGATGCGCTGCGACTGCGGGGAACAGCTCAACAGCGCGCTCGCCAGGATCGAAGAGGAAGGCCGTGGGGTGCTGCTCTATATGCGCCAGGAAGGCCGCGGCATCGGCCTCAAGAACAAGATCCGGGCCTACGGGCTGCAGGACAAGGAGGGCCTCGACACCGTTCAGGCCAATGAGCGGCTCGGCTTCCCCCCCGACCTGCGCGATTACGGAGTGGGGGCGCAGATCCTCGCCGACCTCGGCGTCCGGCTCATGCGAATCCTCACCAACAACCCGGGCAAGCGCGCGGGCATCGAGGGCTACGGGCTCAGCATCGAGGAGCGGGTGCCGCTCGAGATCCAGCCCAACGACAAGAACCGCGAATATCTGCGCACCAAGAAAGAGAAGCTCGGCCACGTGCTCCACTTGATGAGCTGAGGCGGTCGGAGTCAGTCGCGCCGAGGTCGGGGCCCACCGCCCTGCTGGTGCCGGAAAGGTCCCTGACATGTTCGAGAACGTGGCGCACGTGCTGGAAGAACTCGGAAAGCAGGATTACATCTGCGACAAGAAGATCGGCACGGTGGTCTTTCTCGCTCAACAGCTCGAGAAACCGGTGCTCGTGGAGGGGCCCGCCGGCGTGGGCAAGACCGAACTCGCCAAGGTCGTCGCTGCCGCCACGGGCCGGAGACTGATCCGCCTGCAGTGCTACGAGGGCCTCGATGAGGCCAAGGCCCTCTACGAGTGGGAATATTCGAAGCAGCTGCTCTACACCCAGATCCTCAAGGAGCGTTTCAGCCAGGCCATGTCCGGCGCCAAGACGCTGCGGGAGGCCGCGGAGCGGGTGGCGCAGGAGGACAGCGTCTTCTTCTCGGACCACTTCATCGTGCCGCGGCCCCTGCTCGAAGCCATCACCAGCCCGGATCCGGTGCTGCTCCTCATCGACGAGGTCGACAAGGCGGATCCGGAGTTCGAGGCCTTCCTCCTCGAGGTGCTCTCGGACTTCCAGGTGACGGTTCCCGAGCTGGGAACCATCGAAGCCACCCAGCGGCCGCTGGTCTTCCTCACCTCGAACAACGCTCGGGAGATGAGCGATGCCCTCAAGCGACGCTGTCTTCACCTTTTCATCGACTACCCGACCGAGGCCGACGAGCGGCGCATCCTCGAGCTCAAGGTCCCCGGGGCCGCGGAGGGTCTCGTTTCGGACGTCGTGGGCATGATGCAACGCCTGCGTGACCTGGATCTCAAGAAGCTCCCCTCGATCAGCGAGACGCTGGACTGGGCCCGTGCCCTGTTGGCCCTCAACGCTCGGGAACTCGACGAGGATCTCGTCAACCAGACCTTCAACGTGATCCTCAAGTACGAGGGAGACGTGCGCAAGGCGCAGGGCGAACTCGACAAGCTGTTGCAGAAGCAGGCGATTCGCGAGGGTGCACCGGTACCGGCGCCGGGCGCCCCCCAGAAGCCGGCGAGCGCCTCCAAGAAGGGCGCACTCCACTAGGAGCCCGGCCTGGCGGCGTCGCGAGGGCTGCATGCAAAAGAAGATCCTCGAGTTCACCAACATCCTGCGCAAGAGCGGGATCCGGGTTTCTCCGGCCGAGAGCATCGACGCCTTTGCGGCGCTCGACGATCTCTCCGTCGAGGATCGGGAGATCTTTCAGGACGCCCTGCGCGCCACCATGGTCAAGCGTGGCGAGGAGGTGCCCACCTTCGATGAGCTCTTCGACCTGTTCTGGTCGGGTTTCTATGACAATCTGAGGGACTCCTTCGCGCAGGCCACGGGCGAGCTCGGCGAGATGGGGGTGGACTTCGAGACCCTCGTGCAGCAGATCGTGGAGATGCTGAACGGCATGGAGGGAGATTTCGGAGATCTCTCGGAACTGGCTCGTGCGCTGCTCACCTCGGATCTCTCCCAGCTCGAGAACCTGATCCGCCAGGCCGCGGAGGGTGCCGGGGCAGACCGCATCGAGAACTTTCTGCAGGTGGGCTTCTTCAGCCGGCGCACGCTGGAAGGGATGGGGCTCGAGGACGCCCGGGAGGAACTCGGGGGGCTCGCCGATGCCCTCGAGCAGGCCGGGATGTCGCCCGAGCAGATCGCCGCGCTCCGCAAGCTCATCGAGGGCCTGATGGAGGCCGCACGCCGCAGCGTGCGCGCCTTCACGGAGCGGGAACTCCAGCAGCAGAACCACGATTACATGGAGAAGTTCCGGCGCGAGACACTGCTGGAAAAGAGCTTCTATCACCTGAGCGAGGAGGAGATCCGCAAGATGCGCGAGGTCGTGGAGCGCCTCGCACAGCGCATCAAGAACATCCTCTCGATCAAGAAGCGGCGGCTCAAGCGGGGCAAGCTGGATCTCCGCCAGACGCTGCGACGCAACATGTCCCGCGGCGGAATTCCCTTCGAGCTGATCTTCAAGCGGCGCAAGAAGGACCGTCCCAAGCTGGTGATCTTGACGGACGTCTCCTCCTCGGTGGCCAATGTCTCGCGCTTCATGTTGCAGTTCGTCTACAGCCTGCAGGAGGCCTTTACGAAGATCCGCGCCTTCGTGTTCGTCTCGGAACTGGGCGAGGTGACGCCGATCTTCCAGGAGAAGGACATCAGCGAGGCCATCGAGGACGCCCTGGAAGGCGGAACGGTCATCAACGTCTACACGCGCTCGAATTTCGGGCACGCGTTCCACCACTTTTGGCAGAACTATCTCTCGGCCATCGACAACAAAACCACCGTGCTGATCCTGGGGGACGCCCGCAACAACTACAACGATCCCCGGGCCTGGTGCCTGCGCGAGATCCACCACAAGGCCAAGAACGTGGTCTGGCTGAATCCCGAGAACCCCAGCGCCTGGGGTTTCGGGGACAGCGTGATGGACAAGTACCTCCCCTATACGGATGTCGCGGAGGAGTGCCGGAACCTCCGCCAGCTCTCCAAGCTGGTGGACAGCTTGTTGCTCTGACGACCTCACGCCCCCGGGGTCACCCATCGGGGCCCGCCGGCGGCACAGAGCCCTAAACGAAAAGCGCCCCGCCGTTGCTGGCGGGGCGCTCTACGAGGGGAGGGCGGTGGACTCATGATGGGGGGTGAGAGGTTGGGCATTTCACAGGGAAATGCCTAATCCACCGCCACTCCAAAAAGCGTTTGATTTATGGGTCCCTCACTTCGGGGCAATTATGGAGCGAAATAGTCGATTCGTCAAACGCTATTTCGAAGATTTCGCAGCGCCGAATGGACGCCGAGGCAAGCTGCGTAAAGGCAACAAAGACAAATAGAATCAATATTGTGGCGAATTTGGTGCAAGTGATTATGAAGGTTCGGAAATTGCCCCGACGGGGCCGGGCCGGTAGCGTGCCAGACCACGGGAGGCGCTTGCGGTGACGGCGCGACGGAGATTCCTGATCCGCACCTACGGGTGCCAGATGAACGTTCACGACTCGGAGAAGGTCGCGAACCTGCTCCACCACGCCGGCTACGGGGAAGCTGCCGAGTTGGAGGCCGCCGACCTGCTGGTGGTGAATACCTGCTCGATCCGCGAGAAAGCGGAGAACCGCCTCTACAGCGATCTGGGGGTCCTGAGAGCCTGGAAGGCCGAACGGCCCGGCCGCGTGCTGGGCGTGGGAGGCTGCGTGGCCCAACAGGAGGGGGACCGCGTGCTGCGCCGCTTCCCGCACGTGGACTTCGTGTTTGGCACCCACAACCTACGCTGGGTGCCCGCCATGCTCGAGGCCGCCCGCGAGGGGCAGCGCTCGCTGCGGCTCACGGCCAACGGCAGCCAGGACCGCTTCGAGCTACCCGAGCGGCACCCGGACTACGCGGGCGCCACGCCCGGGCGCGCCTTCCTCACCATCATGGAGGGCTGTGACATGTTCTGCAGCTTCTGCGTGGTGCCCCACACCCGGGGGCGCGAGATCAGCCGGGAGCCCGCGGCCATTCTCGCCGAAGCCCGCTCCTTGGTCGCGGGAGGCGTGCGCGAGTTCACCTTGCTCGGCCAGACCGTGAACGCCTATGGGCGCCACGACCTGCGCCGGCAGGGTGCGGGATCCGCGTCCCCCTGGGAGCCGGTGTCTTTCGCGGCCCTGCTGCGAGAGTTGGCGGCGATCCCCGGCCTGCGGCGGCTGCGCTATACGAGCCCGCATCCGCTCTTCTTCGATGATGAGCTGGTGGACGCGCATCGCGATCTCGACGCCCTGTGCCCGCATGTTCACCTGCCGGTACAGAGCGGTTCGGACCGTGTGCTGGCTCGCATGCGACGCCGTCACGATGCGGCGAGTTACCGGAGCCTCGTGGAGCACCTGAGAGCCGCCCGGCCCGAAATTGCCCTGACCAGCGATCTGATCGTGGGCTTCCCCGGAGAGAGCGACGCCGACTTTCGCGAGACGCTGGCCCTGGTCGAGGAGGCCGCCTTCGTGGACAGCTTTTCCTTCAAGTACTCGCCTCGGCCGAATACCCGGGCCGCGGGTTTCGAGGACACCGTGCCCGCGGAGGTCGCTCAGGCGCGACTCGAGGAACTCCAGGACCTGCAGCGGGACCTCACCCTTCGCTACCACCGCTCCCGGGTGGGCGAGCGCGCGGAAGTGCTCCTGGAGGGCGAGAGCCGTCGCGGCGGCGGCCAGTGGGCGGGCCGGGATCCCCAGCACCGAGTCGTCAACCTGGCGAGCCCGCCACCGCCGGGCACGCAGAGTGGGGACTTCGTTTCCGTCGAACTAGTGGAGGCCACTCCGCATTCCTTGATCGGAGAGGTGGCTTCCGGGGCCGCGGGCCGGCCGCTGGCCGCGCAGCTTGGTTGACCCCCGCCGGGCCAGAGACTAATCTCGCTGCGAAGCGGAGCGTGGGACGTTCCGAGCGCGCGGCCCCGAGGCAGGCGGCGAGTTGCGGCAAGTGGGATTCCGCCCGAGCGATCGGGATCTCCCGTCGACCGCGACTCTTCGGAGCCCAGGGGGCGATCTGTATCTGCTTCCTCGAACCGCTGGAGCGGCCATGAGTCAGTTCGAGATCCGGGAAGGCCTCACTTTCGACGACGTGTTGCTCGCGCCGGGCGCTAGCGACGTGCTGCCCCAGGACGTGGATGTCAGCACCCAGCTGAGCCGAGAGCTGTCCCTGGCGTCGCCGCTGATCTCGGCCGCAATGGACACCGTCACCGAGCACGAGACCGCGATCTGCATGGCGCAGAATGGTGGCATCGGCATCGTGCACAAGAACCTCTCCATCGAGGGCCAGGCGGGCGAGGTCGACAAGGTCAAGCGCTCCGAGTCCGGGATGATCGTGGACCCGATCACCATGGAGCCCGAGCAGCTCATCCGGGACGCCCAGGGCGTGATGGCCCGCTACCGCATCTCGGGCGTCCCCGTGACCCGGGANGGCAAGGCGGTGGGCATCCTCACCAACCGGGACCTGCGCTTCGTGCGCGACACCGATCAGCCCATTTCGCGCTTCATGACCGCCGAGAACCTGGTGACCGTGCCGCCGGGCACGGGCATGGAGGCCGCCAAGGAGCTCCTCCATCGCCATCGCATCGAGAAACTGCTGGTGGTGGACGACTCGGGGACCTTGCGCGGCCTCATCACCATCAAGGACATCGAGAAGAGCGAGCGCTTCCCCAACGCCTCCAAGGACGACCTGGGACGGCTGCGCTGTGGCGCGGCCCTCGGGGTGGACGAGGAGACCCCAGCGCGCACCGACGCATTGGTGGCCGCCGGCGTGGACGCGGTGGTAGTGGATACCGCGCACGGACACTCCGCGGCCGTGCTTCGCACGATCGACGAGCTGCGCCGCAGTTTTCGGGACCTGCCCATCGTGGGGGGCAATGTCGCGACCGCCGAGGGAGCGGAGCAGCTCATCAAAGCGGGCGTTTCCGCCGTAAAGGTGGGGGTGGGCCCCGGCTCGATTTGCACCACGCGCATCGTGGCGGGGGTGGGCGTCCCCCAGTTCACCGCCGTGCTGGAAACTGCCCGAGTGGCGAACCGGGCCGGGGTGCCGGTGATCGCCGACGGCGGCATCAAGTACTCGGGGGACGTCGTAAAGGCGTTGGCGGCCGGGGCCTCCAGCGTGATGATGGGCTCCCTCTTCGCGGGCACCGATGAGGCGCCCGGCGAAGTGGTCCTCTACCAAGGGCGCTCCTACAAGGTCTACCGGGGCATGGGTTCGATGGGGGCGATGACCGACGGCAGCGCGGACCGATACTTCCAGGGCGAGGTGGAGGACAGCCGCAAGCTGGTGCCCGAGGGCATCGAGGGCCGCATTCCCTACCGCGGCTCGTTGACGAGCAACATCCACCAACTGCTGGGCGGCCTGCGCGCCGGCATGGGCTACGTGGGTGCTCGCGACCTGGAGGCGCTACGTGAGCGCGCGTGTTTCGTGCGAGTTTCCAGCGCCGGACTCGAGGAGAGCCACGTCCACGACGTGATCATCACCAAAGAAGCTCCCAACTACCGCATCGAATAGCAGCCGAGTTCTCCCACGCCGCCCACCCGGTCGATCTCCAGTCCGGTGCAGGATCCACACCCCATGACGCCCTCCCGAGAGTCCGCGACTCGTCACAGCCGGGACCGTATCCTGATCCTCGATTTCGGGTCGCAGTACACCCAGCTGATCGCCCGCCGCATTCGCGAGCACCACGTCTACTGCGAGATCCACCCCCACTCGATGCGCCTCGAGGCTGTGCGAGCCTGGGAGCCGGCGGGCATCGTGCTCTCCGGGGGCCCGGCGAGCGTACTGGAAGCCGACTCCCCGCAGCTCGATCCCGGCATCCTCGAACTCGGTCACCCGCTGCTGGGCATCTGCTATGGCCTGCAGTGGCTCACCCACCAGCTCGGGGGCCTGGTCGAGAAGGCCGACGCACGCGAGTACGGACGCGCGCTCATCAAGCTGAAGGGGGATGACCCGCTCTTCGCGGGCCTACAGGGAGGCGCTGAGCAGCTGGTCTGGATGAGCCACGGAGACCGGGTGCTGCGGCTCCCCGACGGCTTCGAGATCCTCGCTGCCAGCGACGGCTCGCCCTACGCCGCCGTGAGCCATCGCGAACGTGGTATCTGGGGCCTGCAGTTCCACCCGGAGGTGGCCCACACGGAGATGGGCGACCGTATGCTCGCGAACTTCGTGCAGGGGATCTGCGCTTGCCAGGGCGACTGGACGATGGACGCCTTCATCGAGGAGCAGATCGAGGCCATCCGAGGGCAGGTGGGCGAGGGGCGCGTGCTGTGCGGCCTCTCGGGCGGCGTGGATTCCTCGGTGGCCGCCACCCTGGTGCACCGGGCGGTGGGCGAACAGCTCACCTGCATCTTCGTGGACAACGGCCTGCTGCGCGCCGGGGAGCGTGAGGAGGTCGAGCGCGTCTTCCGGGAGCGGGAGCAGATCCCGCTGATCACGGTGCGGGCCGAGGAACGCTTCCTCGCGGCCCTGGCCGGCGTCACGGACCCCGAGCGAAAACGGCACATCATCGGGCGCCTCTTCATCGAGATCTTCGAGGAGGAGGCCCAGCGCATCGGCGGCGGCGTGGACTTCCTCGTGCAGGGCACCCTGTACCCCGACGTGATCGAGAGCGTCTCTGTAAAGGGACCCTCCGCGACCATCAAGACCCACCACAACGTGGGCGGCCTGCCCGAGCGCATGCGGCTGGAGCTCGTGGAGCCCCTGCGCGAACTCTTCAAGGACGAGGTGCGCGAGGCGGGGCGCCGGCTGGGGCTCCCCGAGGACGTACTCGGGCGCCATCCCTTCCCGGGACCGGGACTCGCCATCCGCATCATGGGCGAGGTGAACGCCGAGCGCCTGGCCTGCCTGCGGGCCGCGGACCGGATCGTGCTGGAAGAGATCCGGCGCGCGGGGCTCTACGACCAGATCTGGCAGGCCTTCGCGGTCTTCCTGCCCGTGCAGAGCGTGGGGGTGATGGGCGACGAGCGCACCTACGAGAATGCCGTAGCGGTACGCTGCGTGACCTCGGTGGACGCCATGACGGCGGATTTCGCGCAACTACCCCCGGAGGTCCTGCAGACCCTGGGGACCCGCATCATCAACGAGGTCCAGGGCATCAACCGGGTGGTCTATGACATTTCGTCGAAACCACCCGCTACCATCGAGTGGGAGTAGTCGAAACCGCCAGCCGACTCGGGGGGAACGTTGGCACCGAAACCGTTTGTCCACCTGCACCTGCACACCCAGTATTCGCTGCTGGATGGCGCCATCAAGATCGATCCGCTCTTCGAGCGCGCGAAGGCTCTGGGCATGCCCGCCGTGGGCATGTCGGACCACGGGAACCTCTTCGGGGCCGTGGAGTTCTACGAGGCCGCCCGTCGTAACGCGATCAAGCCCATCATCGGCTGCGAGGTCTACGTCGCGGCCGGCTCCCGCTTCGACAAGGAGAAACGCGAACGCGACGCCAGCGGTTTCGACGCCATCAGCCACCTGCTGCTGATCGCGCAGAACGAGACCGGCTACCGCAACCTGATGTTCCTGGTCTCGAAGGCCTACCTCGAGGGCTTCTACTACAAGCCCCGCATCGACCTCGATCTGCTGCGCGAGCGCAGCGAAGGGCTCATCGCCACTTCGGGTTGTCTCTCCTCCATGGTGGCGCGCGCCATCACCGGCGGGCAATTGGAGAGCGCCTGGCGACTGGTCGAGGACTTCGCCTCGATCTTCCCCGATCGCTACTACCTGGAGTTGCAGCGCCACGGCATCGCCGCACAGGACGTGGTGAACGCCGAGCTGGTCAAGATGTCGAGCGATATGCGGCTGCCCCTGGTGGCGACCAACGACGCCCACTACCTGGAGGGAGACGACCACTCCCACCACGACGCGCTGCTGTGCATCGGCACCGGCTCGAACCTGGACGACCGCGACCGCTTTCGATTCGACGGCAAGGGCTTCTACGTCAAGGATGGCGACGAGATGGCGGAAGTCTTCCACGACCATCCCTCCTCCCTCACTGCCACGCTGGAGATCGCGGAACGCTGCGATCTCGAACTGAACCTCGACAGCGGCGAATACCACATGCCGGAGTTCCAGGTGCCCGCAGGCCGCAGCCGCGAGGCGGTTCTCTCCGAGCAAGCCTGGCAGGGGCTGCGCGAGCGCCTGCGTCTCGATCGCGACGAGCCGATCCCCGAAAAGTTCCAGGAGTACCGCGAGCGTCTCGATCACGAGCTCGGGGTCATCAACTCCATGGGCTTCGCGGGCTACTTCCTGATCGTCGCGGACTTCATCGACTACGCGCGCAAGCAGGACATCCCGGTGGGGCCGGGTCGCGGCTCCGCGGCGGGCAGCTTAGCGGCCTACAGCCTGGGGATCACCGGGGTCGACCCCATCGAGTACGACATCATCTTCGAGCGCTTTCTGAACCCGGAGCGCGTCAGCATGCCCGACATCGACGTGGATTTCTGCATGCACGGCCGGGAGCAGGTGATCCGCTACGTGGCGGAGAAATACGACGGCGAGGGCAATGAGGGCAAGCGGGTCGCCCAGATCATCACCTTCGGCAAGCTCCAGGCCCGGGCGGTGGTGCGAGACGTCGGGCGAGTGCTGGGCATGGCGTACGGGGAGGTGGACCGCATCGCCAAGCTGATCCCGGAGACGCTTGGGATCACCCTCGACCAGGCCCTCGAGCAGAGCCCGGAACTGCGGGCGCGCGCGGAGGCCGACGGCCAGATCAAGCAACTCGTCACCACGGCAAAGCGCTTGGAAGGCCTGACCCGGCACGCCTCCATCCACGCGGCCGGCGTCGTGATCGCCACCAGCCCGCTGATCGAGACGATCCCCCTGTATCGCGACCCGAAATCCGGCGAAGTGGTGAGTCAGTTCGACATGCGCTGCGTGGAAAAACTCGGACTCATCAAGTTCGACTTCCTGGGCCTGCGCACCCTCACCACCATCAGGGCGGCGGAGCGCCGGCTGCGCGAGACCATCGACGCCGACTTCCGCATCGACGAGATCTCCTACGAGGACCCTGCCACCTATCAAATGCTGTCATCGGGCGACACCGAGGGCGTCTTCCAGGTGGAGTCCTCGGGGATGACGGAGGTGGTCGCAAAGCTCCGCCCCGCAAGCTTCAAGGAGTTGATCCCCATCGTTGCCCTCTACCGTCCTGGCCCGCTGGGGTCCGGGATGGTGGACGATTACATCGCGCGCAAGAACGGCGAACGCGAGATCGAGTACCTGCTCCCGGAACTCGAGGAACTGACCGCGGAGACGCTCGGGGTGATCGTCTACCAGGACCAGGTCCTGCAGATCGCCAACCGCCTGGCGGGCTACAGCCTGGGAGAGGCCGACCTGCTGCGCCGGGCCATGGGCAAGAAGAAGCGGCGCGAGATGGCCCAGCAGGAGAAGCGCTTCGTCGAGGGCGCGGTGGAGCGGGGAGTCGACCGCAACAAGGCGGGGCAGGTCTTCAAGCTGATGGCGGAGTTCGCGGGGTACGGCTTCGCGAAGTCCCATTCCACCGCCTACGCGCTCATCACCTACCAGACCGCCTACTTGAAGGCCAACCATCCGCGCGAATACCTGGCGGCGCTGCTCACCACCGAGGCCTCGAACCACGACAAGCTCTCCCGCTACATCGCCCACGCCCACCAACAGGGGATCCTGACGCTGGCACCCAGCGTGAACGAATCCCAACGGGATTTCACCGTGGTCGACGAGGGTATCCGCTTCGGGCTCGCGGGGGTGAAGAACGTGGGCGAGGGGGCCATCGAGTCCATCCTCGAGGCGCGGCAGGAGGGCGGTCCCTTCTCGAGTCTCTACGACTTCGCGGCGCGCATCGACAGCCGGCGCGCCAACCGCAAGGTCGTCGAGTCGCTGGTGAAGTGCGGGGCCTTCGACGTCCTGCACGACAACCGCGCCTCGGTCTGGGCCTCGCTGGACCCGATCCTGGAAGCTGGGGCAGCCGCGCAGCGCGATCGCGAGGTCGGCCAGGAGAACCTCTTCGGTGGCTCGGAGGGCACGGACGCGCCGGTGCCGCCGCTGGTCGAAGCGGCTCCTTGGGTGGACCGGCAGCGCTTGGAGTTCGAGCGGGAGATGCTGGGCTTCTACGTGAGCGGGCACCCGCTCGACGCCGTCCGCTCACGCATGGAGCGCTTCACGGATACCACTGCAGGCGCCACCGAGGGACTCGACGGGCGGGAGGTCTGGGTGGGGGGACTCGTCACCAGCTTCCGACAGACTCGCACCAAGCGGGGCATGCTGATGGCCTTCGGGAGCCTGGAGGACATGGAGGGGAGCTTCGATCTGGTCATCTTCGCGGAACCCTACGCGCACTACGGCAGCCTCCTCAAGGCTGCGCTCGAGGGGAGCGCCGAGGGCCCCCAGCCGGTGCTCGTGCAGGGAAAGCTCGAGGCGAGCACTCCGCCCAAGATCCTGGTGGAGACGGTGGTGGATCTGGAGCGCGCCGAGGAGACCCTCGCGAGGTCGCTGGATATCAGCGTGCGCAGCGAGGAGGCCACCGAGGACCGCCTGGCGGCGCTCCGCGAGATCCTGGCCGCTCAGCCGGGCGAATGCTCGGTGAGGCTCGCGGTGCGGATTCCCACACGGAGCGAGACTTGGATGTCCGTCGGGTGCACGAGCGGCGTTCGCCCCGATCCCGAACTGCTGCGGAATCTAGACGCGCTCTTCGGCCGTTCGGTCACGAGGCTGCGGGTTTGAGCCGGGCGCTGCTGCGTCT
Organism: Myxococcales bacterium; assembly: GCA_013215615.1. Classification (GTDB taxonomy): domain Bacteria; phylum Myxococcota_A; class UBA9160; order UBA9160; family SMWR01; genus JABSQX01. The sequence goes on from JABSQX010000041.1 coordinate 12,870, forward strand.
CGCGCTGCTTTGCGCTGCGCTGCAACTCCCGTGGGCCGTGGCAGCGGAATTTGCCCGCATGGAGGCCGTGGGGGCGGTGGGGGCCGCGGAGGGCGCTCGCATGCCCGATCTGCGGCAGCGTGCCACCCGCGCGGCGGTCGCCCATGCCACGCTGCGCGTTGCCTTTCCGCTGCTGGACCCCGAGGCCCTGGCCCAGCAGCCCATCGCTCCCGGTGAGTTGCAGGACTGGCTGAGCGACCTGCTGGGCGATGATCCCCTCGAGTACGCGGCTCGCTTTCGCGTCCTCGAAGACCGCGGGGTACGGCCCTCACTTTTTGGAACTGGGCTCGAAAACGAGTACGTGGTGATCGTGGAGACCCACGTGGATGTCGAACGGCTGCGAGAGCGCCTGGCGAGCCGGGGCGTGCTCCTCGTGGCTCGCTCCGACGAACCCCGGCGCCGGCTGGAGGTGGTCGCGGAGCTGGACTCATTCGTCGCATATCGAGCGCTGCGGGAAGCGCTGCGCTCGCTTCCGAGCGTGGAAGCCGTGGATCCAGTGGCCTTCGAGCGGGGCCGGGCGCGGCTCGAAATCGAGACGCACAGCCCGCCCGACGCAGTGCTCTTGGGTCTGATGCGCGAGAGCCCCCCGCGTCTGCGAGTGGAGCCGCTGGGCGTGGGCGAGGAGCGTCTGCGGCTCCGCGTGGAATGGCGAGACGCCGTGGAGCCTGCGGCCCCAGCGAGCCCGGGAGGACCCGCGCTCGACGCGGGTGGGGACGGTTCCGGGGGCGCGAGCGCGGATTTTGGCACGGATTGACACGGATTCGCGAAAACGATATTGATTTCAAGTCGTTAGCTCGGATCCGGATTTCTCACCCCGCAACCGGGGTGAGCACCGGGCCGAATACGCGGAGTCTGCTTCGATCGGAAGATTCAGGCACGTAGCTCAGTGGCTAGAGCACCACCTTGACACGGTGGGGGTCGGCGGTTCAATCCCGCCCGTGCCTACCAGGTCGAACACGCAGAGGTCTCGGCGCAGATCGTGCTGAGCAGCGGTTGGAGGCAGGCGCGGCCAACGCTGGGCGCCGGAGGATTCAGGTATCGCTGATTTCAAGAGGAACGCCAGGGACAAGGACGGTCCGAGGGTCAATACGATGATCCGCGCGGCTGAGATTCGGGTGATCGGGGACGAGGGCGAGCAACTCGGTGTGATGACACCGGAGGACGCGCTGCAGCGCGCCGTCGATGTCGGCCTTGATCTCGTGGAGGTAGCGCCGGGTTCGCGTCCTCCCGTCTGCCGGATCATGGACTACGGGCGGTACAAGTACGAGCAGAAGAAGAAATTGGGGAAGGGCCGCGGGCATGCGGCGAGTCTGAAGGAAGTCAAGCTGCGTCCCCGCACCGACCAGCACGACCTGGACTTCAAGCTGAAGAATGCCCGCCGCTTCCTGATGGACGGCGACAAGGTAAAGGTGACCGTGATGTACAGAGGCAGGGAGATGGTGCACCGCCAGCTCGGGCGCCGGCAGCTCGACAAGGTCGTGGAATTGCTGGGGCCGCTGGCCGCCGTAGAGAACCCGCCGCGCATGGAGGGGCGCTTCCTCTCCATGATCCTGGTGCCGAATCGCGAAGTAGTGGAAGCCGAAAAGCGAGCCCTGGCCGCCGCGCAGGCGAAAGAGGGAGAGTGAAATGCCGAAGATGAAGACGCACCGAGGCGCTGCCAAGCGCTTCAAGAAGACGGGCACGGGCAAGATCACCCGCTCGCGCCCGAACAAGCAGCACATCCTCACCAAGAAGAGTGCCAAGCGGAAGCGAAAATTGCGCCAGACCACGCTGATCGACAGGGTGGACGCCAAGCGCGTCAAGCAGATGCTTCCGAATCTCTGATTCGATCAGAGCGCGCCCGCGCCGGGCGCAAAAGGAGAATTTCATGTCCCGGGTGAAGCGAGGCGTCGCCGCCAACAAGCGCAAGAAGCGCATCCTGCGCCAGGCGAGGGGCTACTACGGCTCCCGCCACGGCCTNCTCAAGACGGCCCGGGAGGCGGTGGAGCGCGGCTGGAAGTACGCGTATCGGGATCGCCGGCAGCGCAAACGAGAGTTCCGAGCGCTGTGGATCGCACGCATCAACGCGGCGGCCCGGGAGCACGATCTCTCCTACAGCCGGCTGATGTACGGCCTCAAGCAGGCCGGCGTGGAAATGGACCGCAAGATCCTCGCCCAAATCGCCGTGGATGACCCCAAGGTCTTCGGCGAATTGGTGGCACTGGCGAAATCCCAGGCCGCTTGACGATCCGGCGATGCCCACCGCCGACCTCGATGCCTTGGTGGAGGAGGCGCGCGCGGCCATCGCTGCCACGGAGTCCCCGGATGATCTGACGCGCGTGCGCGCCGGCTACCTGGGGCGCAAGGGCACCATCGCCGAAGTGCTGCGCGGTATCGGCAAGCTGGCGCCCGAGGAGCGCTCACAGGTGGGCGCAGCGGCGAACACCGCCAAGCGCCGCGTGGAGACGCTGGCCGACGAGCGGCGCGCTCAACTCGAACAGCGCGCCACCCTGCAGTCCCTCGAAGAGCACCGGCTCGACGTGACGCTAGCGGGGGCAGCTCCCGCGGCGGGACACCTGCATCCCATCACCCGGGTGATGCGCGACATGGTGGATTTCTTCGTTTCGCTGGGCTTCTCGCTCGAAGAGGGGCCGGAGGTGGAGACCGACTGGCATAACTTCGAGGCGCTGAACATCCCGAAAGACCACCCCGCGCGCGACATGCAGGACACCTTCTACCTCGAGGACGGCCACGTCCTGCGCACGCACACCTCGAACGTCCAGATTCGCGTGATGACCGGGCGCCAGCCGCCCTTCCGATTCGTGGCGCCCGGGCGCGTCTACCGCCACGACCTCTCGCCGCGCCACAGCCCCATGTTCAACCAGATCGAGGGCTTCATGGTGGACGAGCGGGTCACCTTCGCGGACCTCAAGGGCGTGCTGCTCGCCTTCGGCCGGCATCTCTTCGGCGACGATGTCGAGCTTCGCTTCCGCGCCAACCACTTCCCCTTCACCGAGCCTTCCGCGGAGATCGATTACTCGTGCGAGCTCTGCGACAGCCAGGGCTGCAAGATGTGCTCGGGGACCTGCTGGGTGGAGTGGGGGGGCTGCGGGATGATTCATCCGCGGGTGCTGGAACGCTGCGGGATCGACGCCCAGCGCTACCAGGGCTTCGCGTTCGGCATGGGGATCGATCGCACTGCCTCCCGGCGCTACGGGATCCCGCATCTGCGCCACCTCTTCGAGGGCGACCTCCGGGTCCTGGAGCAGATCTGATGCGCTTGTCGCTCGACTGGCTCGCGGAGTTCGTGGACCTGCCGGCCCTCAGCGATCTCACCGAGCGCCTCGAGATGAGCGGCTTCGAGGACGTCTTCGTCGAAGCCACGGGCCCGGATCTCTCGGCCATCCGCGTGGGGCGGGTGGAGACCTGCGAGCCGCACCCGGATGCCGACAGGCTCCGGCTCTGCGGCGTGGACGTGGGGCAGGGCGAGCGACACCCCATCGTCTGCGGAGCGCCCAACGTGGCGGCCGGCCAGAAGGTGGCGGTGGCGCTGCCCGGCACCCGGCTCCCCGACGGCACCAAGCTCACGAAGGCGAAGATCCGCGGCCAGGTCTCGATGGGCATGATCTGCTCGAGACGGGAGCTTGGTCTGGGCGACGAACACGAGGGCATCCTGGTGCTGGACGCCGAGGCGCCGCTGGGCACCGCGCTCTCGGATGTCATCGCCGCGGGTCCACGCGTGCTCGAGATCGGCCTCACCCCGAATCGCGGCGACGCGGCCTCGCTGCTGGGGCTGGGCCGGGAGTTGCAGGCGCTCTTTCCCGGTCCGTTGCGCCTGCCCGAAAGCAGCCCCGAAGAACGCGGCGCGCCGGCCGCGGATGCCATCTCCCTGCAGATCGATGCCCCGGAAGCCTGCCACCACTACGTGGCGCGCATCGTGCGCGGGCTGCGCGTCGAACCGTCACCGGCTTGGTTGGTGGAGCGGCTCGAGGCCTCGGGGATCCGCCCGGTCAACAACGTGGTGGACGTCACCAACCTGGTACTGCTGGAGTTCGGGCAGCCCCTGCATGCCTTCGACCTGAAGACCCTGCGCGACGCCCGCGTCATCGTTCGCTTCGCGGAAGCAGGGGAGGTCCTCGCGACCTTGGACGGCCAGAGCCGCAAGCTCGACCCCGAGGATCTGGTGATCGCGGACGGGGAGCGTGCCATCGCGCTCGCGGGGGTGATGGGCGGAGCCGAGACCGAGGTGGGTGACGGAACCCGGGACGTGCTGATCGAGAGCGCCCACTTCGCACCGGGGACCGTGCGCTTCGCGGCGCGCCGCCACGGCCTGCACAGCGAGGCCTCCTACCGCTTCGAGCGCGGGGTCGACCCGCAGGGGGTTGCGCGTGCCGCCGACCGCGCGGCCCGCTTGCTCGCGGAGCTGGCCGGGGGAGAGGTCGCAGCCGGACGCGTGGAGGCGACCGGGCGCGCACTCCCGGAGCCTCCCGAGATCCGCTTCGACGTAGCGCACGCGAACCGCCTGCTGGGCACCGCCTACAGCGAGCCCCAGGCGGTGGCCTGGCTGGAACGGGTGGGGATCACCTGCGAATCGCGCGGCAACGAGGGGCTGGTGTGCCGTGGCCCCTCGCACCGACACGACCTGGAACTCCCCGAGGACCTGATCGAGGAGGTGGCGCGCATCGGGGGCTACGAGAAGATCCCCACCACGCTGCCCGTCGCAGAACTGGCGCCGGCCACGCTTCCAGCGGGCTGGCGGCTCGCCGACCAGGCACGGGACTCGTTGGCGGGTCTCGGCTTCTCGGAGAGCATGTCCATGCCCTTCACGAGCGCCCGGGACCTGGCGGCGCTGCGTCTCGAGGAGTCCGACCCGCGGCGCCAGCCCCTGGTCCTCTCGAATCCCATCCAGGAGCAGGAGGGGTTGCTGCGCACCACGCTGGTGCCCTCGCTGCTGCGGATCGCGCGGCAGAACCTCAGCCGCCAGCTGGAGCGCGTACGCATCTTCGAGACCTGCAAGGTTTTCCTTTCCCAGGGGGGCGCCGAGGAGCCCGCAGAGCCGCGCGTGGCCTGTGCGCTCCTGGCCGGGAACACCGAGCGCCGCCTGTGGGCCCCCGAGCCGGCCCCGCCGATCTTCTTCGAAGCCCGGGGATCTGCAGAAAGGCTATTTTCTTCGCTGGGTTATGTGGCATCCTTCCGGAGCGGAGAGATCGCACCCTACCTGCACCCCGGCGCTGGAGCAGAGATCCACGTGGAGGGCAGCACGGTGGGAGCGGTCGGTGAACTTCACCCGGAAGTCGCAGCGGCCTTCGAAATCGAAGTGCCCTGCGCGCTGCTGGAGGTGAATCTGGATGCGCTGCTGGAACTCGAGCCGGGCGGTCGGCGTTTTCGAGAAGTCTCCCGGGAACCCGCCGTGCACCGGGACTTGGCCGTGCTCGTCGAGCGCGGACAGGCCGCCGAGGAGTTGTTGGCAGTCGTTCGAAAGGCTGCGGGAGCAGACTTGATCTCGGTAGAACTCTTCGATCGCTACGAGGGAAGCAAGCTCCCGGAGGGGCAGGTGAGCCTGGCCTTCCACCTGGTGTTCCAGCGGGCGGACCGCTCGCTGACGGACGACGAGGTGAGCAAACGAATGGATCGCGTGCTCCGCAAGCTGACTGGGAGCTTCGGAGCCACGTTGCGCTAGTCCCCACCCCCCTTGGAGGACCGTTTCGATGACGAAGGCGGATATCGTCGAACAGATCTACGAGCAGGTCGGCTTCTCGAAGAAGGAGTCCGCGGAACTGGTGGAGAAGGTCTTCGAGGCCATCAAGGAGACCCTCGCCACCGGCGAGAAGGTGAAGATCTCCGGTTTCGGGAACTTCATCGTCCGCAACAAGAACTCCCGGAAGGGTCGAAACCCCCAGACGGGTCAGGAAATCCTCCTGGCGGCCCGCAAGGTGCTCACCTTCAAGCCCTCCCTGGTGCTCAAGAACCAGCTCAACGAGGAACCTCCGGAGACCGCTGGAATCTCGCGCCCGGATGGCGTAGACCTCTCGCCCTAGACGTCCACCGGGGGAGGGAAGAGAATGGCGGCCCAGAAGCGCGAGCGCGGGAAACCTGCCGAAAACGCGCTCGTCGCCGACAAGCGCTACTACCGGATCGGCGAGGTCAGCGAGATCGCAGGCGTCAAGCCCTACGTGCTGCGCTACTGGGAGTCCGAGTTCCGCTGGATGGTGCCGCAGAAATCGCGCTCCAAGCAGCGCCTCTACCGCCGGCGAGACATCGACACCATCCTGCTGATCAAGAAGCTCCTCTACGAGCAGCGCTACACGATCGAGGGCGCCCGCAAGAAGCTGCAGTCGATGGGCATGGGAAACGCCCTGGCGGCGGGCGACCTGAGCTTCGAGCCCGACCAGCGCGCGCGCTTCCGCAAGCTCCGCGAAGAGTTGACGGCCATCCGCGCGATGCTCTGAGCGCCGGGACGCGTCGCTCGACCCTGCTGGGCGGTGCTGCTACAACCTGGGGGCTCGGGCCGTAGCGCAGCCTGGTTAGCGCGCCTGACTGGGGGTCAGGAGGTCGGGAGTTCAAATCTCCCCGGCCCGACCAATACTTAACGGGAATCCCTCATTTTTCCTGGATACTTAGTACTATCCCCGACGTGGAACGTCGGGTACCAAGTGGACACTAGATTCGCCCTGAATCGTGACCGTGT
>JABSQX010000042.1 GCA_013215615.1 Myxococcales bacterium
CGCCGTGCAGGGTCATGACGAGTCGGCCTGGCGCTACAACCGAAGGGTGGATTTCGCGGGCGCTCCCTGAGCGCGTAACCGGGCCCCGGGGATCCGGTTTGACCTCTTCACGCGCGGGGTGATACCGTCGTCCGTGATTCGGACGAAGTGAGGTACCCCCCATGTCCTCCATCAACGGTGGTCAACTGGCAGCCCGCGCCCTCAAGGCGGCGGGTGTCGACTGCGTGTTCACCCTCTGCGGTGGCCACGTGATGCCCATCTACATTGGCTGCCAGGAACTCGGCATCCGCGTGGTGGACGTGCGCCATGAGCAGGCCGCAGTTCACGCCGCCGATTCTTGGGCGCGTTGCAACCCCGGCAACATCGGGGTGGCGATAGTGACCGCTGGCCCCGGCGTGACCGACGGCGTCACCGGCATCGCGAACGCCTGGCGCGCCAACTCGCCGATCCTCGTCTTTGGCGGCCAGGGCCCCTTCGAGCAGCTGCGTCGCGGCTCGTTGCAGGAGATGGACCACATCGGCGTGGTCCGGCCGATCACCAAGTACGCGGACGCCGTCTACCAGACCCCTCGAATCGCCGAGTACGTGGAGTTGGCGATCCGCCACGCGGTCTCCGGCGTTCCCGGTCCCGCCTACCTAGAGATCCCCATGGACGTTCTGATGCAGAAAGTGGAGGAGGAGGAGGTACAGATCCCGCGGATTCGCACCGAGTCACCCCGCATTTCCCCCGATCGCGATCACGTGCGCGAGGCCATCGAGGTCCTGCAGGCCTCCGAGCGCCCCATGCTGATGGCGGGGACCAGCGTCAAGTGGTCGAACGCCGCCCCCACGATGAACCGTTTCATCTCGGAGACCCACATCCCGAGTTTCACCAACGGGATGGGCCGTGGCAGTGTGCCCCCGGACTCCCCCGAGTTCCTGAACCGGTCGCGCCGCGATGCCCTCAAGCAGATCGACTGCATCGTGCTGGCCGGCACCCTGCTCGATTTCCGCATGCGCTTCGGCCAGACGATTCCCGCGGACGCGAAGATCATCCAACTCGACATGGACGCCACGCTGATTGGCCAGAACCGACAGGCGGACGTCCCGTTGGTGGGCAACCTCGGCTGCGCGTTCGAGATGCTGCTCGAGGAGATGAAGAATGGCGGCGTCCAGCTCGACTACTCGGGTTGGCGCGATTCCCTGCGCGAGATCGAGGTCGCCGCGGAGGCGAAAGTCCAGGCGCAGCTCGACAGCGACGAGGTTCCCATCGACCCGCAACGCATGTGCCGCGAGGTCCGGGACTGGCTCGAGACGCTCGATGACCCGGTGGTGATCGGCGACGGCGGCGACATCGTGGCCACCGCGGCGAAGATCCTGCCGGTGCGCAGGGAGGGGGCCTGGATGGATCCGGGGCCCCTGGGCACGCTGGGGGTGGGGATGCCCTTCGCGCTGGCCGCCCAGATCGCCAACCCCGGCAAACCGGTGGTGATCGTCTACGGGGACGGCGCCTTCGGGCTCAACGGTTTCGAGTACGACACCGCGGTGCGCTTCGGCCTGCCCATCGTGGGCATCGTGGGCAATGACGGCGCCTGGGGCCAGATGATGCGCCCGCAGAAGGGCCTGTACGGCACCGCGGAGAACACCCTGCTCAACTTCAGCCGCTACGACAAGGTCGTGGAGGCACTGGGGGGGCACGGCGAGTTCGTGGAGAACCCCGACGAGTTGCGGCCCGCGCTCGAGCGCGCCATCGCGAGCGGCAAGCCCGCCCTGGTGAACGTCATCATCCGCCGGGACGGGGAATACGACGGCGGTATCTACGTCTAGTCTGCTGCGCCGCGAAGTCGAGCCCGGTGCGCTGAAGATCGACCTCGGCGCGCTGCAGCCCTTTCTCGCCGCCCACGGACCGGTAGCGGTGATCGACCTCGAGACCACGGGTCTCCCCAGCGAGGGCGACGTGGAGATCCTCGAGTTCGGCTGCGTGCTCCTCGATCCCGCAAGCGACCGCGTGGAGAGCGTGGAGAGCCTGGTGCGCCCGAGTGGGTCGGTGCCGCGGGCGGTGCGCGCGCTCACGGGGATCACGGACGCCGACGTGGCGGACGCCCCCTCCATCCAGACACTCGCGCCCGAGGTCGACGCGCTGCTGGCGGGGCGCGTGTTGATCGCCCACAACGCCGACTTCGAGCTCCACTTCCTCGAGCGCTTCGTCTCGCCTCGTTTTCGCGACCAGACTTTCCTGGACACCCAGGATCTGCTGGCGGTCACCCATCCCGACGCGGCCGACCTGCGCCTCGAGACCTTCACGCGGGGCCTGCTGGAACGCGAAGAGCGTCATCGCGCCCTCGCGGATGCCACGGACACCGCCTGCTTGATCGCCCGCGTGGCGTCCGGCGCGAGCTCGGGAGAGCTCCGCTACGGGGTGGCGCGAGACGCGCTGGAGGTCTACGGCCCCCAGTCGCCCTGGCTCCCGCTCCTCTCCGCGCAGGGCCTGCCCATGGAAAGCGGGCTTCCCTCCCAGTACATCCGGGTACCCGAGACTGGCGAGGCGCCGGTGCCCTTCGATGCCGATGCGATCTGCGAGGCGCTGGCCGACGAGGCGCGCGGCCGCCGCTACTTCCCGGGCTACCGGGTCCGGGAGCCTCAGCTGCGCATGGCGCGCGAATTCGTGGCGCTGCTCTCGGAGGGTGGCCGGCTGCTGCTGGAGGGCGGCACGGGTGTCGGGAAATCCCTCGCCTACCTCGCTGCCGCCATTCCTTTTGCGATCGAGCAGGCGGCCGGGGGGATTCGCGAGCCCGTCGTCATCTCCACCCGCACCAAGCTCCTCCAGGACCAGCTGCTCGGCAAGGACATTCCCGCCGCCGCAGCGCTGCTGGGATACCCGGAACTGCGCGCGCTCTCCATCAAGGGCCGCGCGAACTACGTGTGCCGGCGGCGCTGCGACCAGGTGCTGGCGCGCGGCCGGGATCCGCAACTCCTCGCCGAGGACCGGCTCGCCTACGCGATACTGGCGGCCAGCGCCCGACTGCGCGCCCATGGAGAGATCGGAACGCTGCCGGGTGCGCTGCTCGTTCGCTACCCCCAGCTGCGAAACCTGCGGGGGCAATCCGTGGCCGCGCGCTCCGAGCAGTGCACGCGCGAGCAGTGCGCGTCGGAGCGCAGCTGTCCCTTCGGCAGGCGCCGGGCGGCGCTCTCGGACGCACACCTGGTGGTCGCCAACCACGACCTGTTGCTGCGCTGGCCCCCCGACTATCCGCGCTTCACCCACGTCGTCGCCGACGAGGCCCACGAGCTTCCGGGGGTCGCGGACGAGGCCTACGCGCTCGAGGTGCGCCCCGATGAGATCCTGGAGCGTCTCGAGGAACTCTTCGGGCGTGGCGCCAGCGCGGGCGCCTTGCCCGTGCCCGCGGGTTTCGAGCCGAACGGGGCGCGGGGCGACCTGCGGCGGGAGTTTGGCGCCGTGGGTGCCGGGGTGGGGGAGCACGCGAGCGAGTACGGGGAGGTGCAGCTGCCGGCCGGGGCCGCGGAGCTGTTCCGCGAGCCCGCCCAGCTCGCGAAGACCGCATCCGAGCGCATCGACTTCATCGTCTCCCTCGCCGACCAGGAACTCGCCAAGCTGCCCGAGGAGGCCGCGCAGCGCGAACTCGCCCAGCGCGCCTGCACGGACCTGCGCGACGCGGCGTCGACCTTGCGCAGCGCCTTCGAGGAGGACGACGACTCGGTGGCTTCGTTCCAGGGACTCTTTACTCCCTGGGAGCGTTGGAGCCTGGTGGTGCGCCGCGTGGAGACCGCCGAGGTCTTCCACGACAGCTTCCTCTCGCGCCTCGAGTCCCTGGCGTGCGTGTCCGCGAGCCTCTTCGTGGGTGGCTCCGCGGAGGCCGCGCTGGGCGGACTCGAGATCGAGTCGCGCAGTGAAGCGCCCGCCTGGCGCGTGGAGGTGGCGAGCCCCTTTCCCTACCAGGACCACATGCGCGTAGTGGCCCTCGACGCGCCGGGCGACCCCGTGGCGCGCACCAGCGACGCACTCGAGGCGCTGGCCCGCAGACTGGACGGGCGCTGTCTCGGACTCTTCACCAGCTTGCGGCGCATGCGGGAGGTAAGGGATCGACTCTGGGACGCGCTGCACGGGGAGGGCTTCGATCTGCTGGTACCGCGCAGGGCCACCGACGACCCGGCGGCCCTGGTGGAGCGCTTCCGCAGGGCGGGGAGTGGGGGCGTGCTGCTGGGCGCTCGCACCTTCTGGCAGGGTCTCGATATCCCCGGGGATGCCCTTCAGGCGGTGGTGATCGAGAAGCTGCCCTTCGAGGTGCCCACGGAGTTGCGCAAACGGCGGGACCTGCGGCTGCGCGCACAGGGGCTCGATGCCTTCGAGACGCAGACGCTGGGCTCGATGCTCCTCAACCTCAAGCAGATGGTGGGGCGTCTGATCCGCAGCGAGACCGACCGCGGCATCGTGGTGATCGTGGATGCCCGCCCGGAGCGGCGCTATTTCGAGCGCCTCGGTGAGGCGTTGCCCCAGGGCTGCGAGGTCACGCGAGCCACGTTGCCGGATCTCGAGCGCTTGCTCGAGGAGGTGGGGGTGATCGTTCCGCCGGGCTAGCCTGTTTTACGCCCCACGGAGGACCGTGATGAGCTTTTCCAGCGACCAGTGGGCTGTGATTCTCGGGGGCTCGAGCGGCTTCGGCCTTGCTACCGCCCAGCGCCTGGCCGCCCAGGGAATGAGCCTCTGCGTGGTGCACCGGGACCGGCGCGCCGCCCTCAAGCACGTCGAGCCGGAGTTCGAGAAGCTGCGCGCGGCCGGTACGAAACTCCTCAACTTCAACGTGGATGCCCTGGACGCAGAGCGCCGCCAAGGGGTCCTGGAGGCCCTCGAGGGCGAACTCGACGGAGGGCGCGTGCGCGTGCTCTTGCACTCGGTGGCCTTCGGGAACCTGAAGCTGCTGGTCCCGGACACGCCCCGGCCGCGGAACACCGCCGAGCAGCTCGCTGAGCGCCTTGGCGTCGAGGCCTCCGACGTCCAGCAGGCGGCGGACGATCTCTTCCAGTCCGGCGACGCTCACGCACAGGGGCTGGCGAGTCCACCCCTCTACTCCGACAAGCACTTCCTCGACGAGGACGACTTCTCGCGCACCATCCACGCCATGGGTACGAGCCTGCTGGGCTGGGTGCAGGATCTGCACGCACGCGGACTCTTCGCCGCCGACGCGCGCGTCTTCGGCCTCACCAGCGAGGGCAACGAGGTGGCCTGGAAGGGCTATGCGGCGGTGGCGGCCGCGAAGGTCGCCCTCGAGTCCCTGTCTCGCTCCATTGCCCTCGAGTTCGCGCCCTTCGGGATCCGCTGCAACGTCATCCAGGCCGGCATCACCGAGACGCCCGCCCTTGCCGCCATCCCGGGCAGCGATCACATCAAGGCCAACGCGCTGCTCCGCAATCCCTCCGGCCGGCTCACCACCCCGCAGGACGTCGCCAACGTGATCGGCCTGCTGGCCAGCGACGAGGCCGCCTGGATCAACGGGGAGGTGATCCGGGTGGACGGGGGCGAACACATCTCGGGGACCACCTCGTGAGCGAGGCCCCCGTCGCACTCGTCACAGGGGGAGGGACCGGCATCGGGACGGCCTGTTGCCGCGCACTGGCCGCCGAGGGATTTCGCGTGGCCGTTCACTACCGGAGCAGCGGCGCCTCGGCGGAAAAACTGGCCGCAGAACTCGGAGAGGCCTTCGGGGTCCAGGCGGACCTCGGTGACGAGGAATCCATCGACACCCTGGTCGCCACCCTCAAGGAACGTGCGGGCCGCGTGGACGTGCTCGTGAACAACGCGGGTGCAAACGTCAATGCGCCCATGCTCGCCATGAAGCTCGCCGACTACGACAGCGTCGCCCAGGTTCCGCGCGGCACCTGGTATCTCACCCGTTGCATCCTGCGCCGCTTCATGCTGCGAAAGAAGAGTGGGCGCATCGTGAACATCTCGAGCGTGGTGGGGCACACCGGCAATGCCGGGCAGATCCCCTACACGATGGCAAAGGCCGGGATGGACGCTTTCACCAAGAGCCTGTGCCAGGAGTTGGCGGGCCGAGACATCCTGGTCAACTCCGTGGCGCCGGGTTTCATCGACACGGAGATGACCGAAGAGCTGCCCGAAGACGTCAAGCAGGCCATCCTGGCGCGCATCCCCCAGCAGCGCATGGGCCGACCCGAGGAGGTGGCCGAGGTGGTGGCTTTCCTGGCGACCCGCGCCAGCTACGTGAATGGCAGCGTGCTGCACGTCAACGGCGGCATGTACGGCGGCTAGCGGGCGTGGACGAAGCGGAGACCAGGGGGGTCGCGAATCCCAAGGTCGTCGACCTGATCCGCCCCGACGAGGCTACCGGCGAGGTGGTGCTGGTGATGCTCGAGGAGCGGCCTTGGGAGGATGGTGGGGACCAACTCCGCGAGCTGGAGGCGAAGTTCAACGCCTACATCGAGTACGTGCTGGGAGGCCACCTGGTCCGGCAGTATCCCGAGTACGCGGAGCGTCCCGTGCGCTTCCAGCTGGACTGCCGGGAGAATCCCCGCGCCGACCAGCAGGCTTTCTTCACGGCCATGAGCAACTACGCGGCCGCCGAGGACATCCGGTTGGTGGTGAGCGTCGCCTGAGCTCGCGGGCCTTCCCTCAGTCGGCGATGAGCGCCAGCACCCGGTCCAGCGCCGGGAAGAGATCGTCCTCGGGGATGTTGAGTGCCGGAAAGACGCGCAGCACCGTGCCGGCTGCCAGGTTCACCAGCACGCCGGCCTCGATGGCGCGAAGCGCGAGCGCGCCGGCGCGCTCGGCGTCGCGCAGTGGCAGGCCTTGGAACAGGCCCCGGCCGCGGGCCCCCGAGACCCGCTCGGGGTGGGCGTCCGCGAAGGCCTGCAGGTGTGCGTGCAGCCTGCCGCCGAGTTCCTCGGAGCGCGCCACCAACTTCTCCTCCTCGACCACGCGCAGCACCGTGTCCGCCGCGCAGCAACCGAGGGGGTTGCCCCCGAAGGTGGTGCCGTGATCGCCGATCTGGACGGTGTCGGCCACCGCCTCGGTGGTGAGGAAGGCGGCCACCGGGAAGCCTCCTCCCAGGCCTTTTCCCAGCGTCATCACGTCCGGCGTCACGCCCTCGTGCTCGACCGCGAAGAGCCGGCCGGTGCGGCCGATGCCGGTCTGCACCTCGTCGGCGATGAACAGGCAGCCCTTCTCGTCGCAGAGTTCGCGCAGGCCCGCGAGGTAGCCGTCGGGTGGGACGTTGACGCCGCTCTCTCCCTGGATGGGCTCCACGATCACCGCGGCCGTGGAGTCATCCACCGCCTCTCGCATGGCCGCGAGATCGCCGAAGGGGACGTGCCGTGCCTCGTGGAGCAACGCCGCATAGGGCTCGCGGTGTTTCTCCGAGCCGTTGATCGCCAGCGCGCCCAGGGTGCGGCCGTGGAAGGCCCCCAGGGTGGCCACGAAGCCGGCGCGCCCGGTGGCGCGGCTCGCCAGCTTGAGGGCCCCCTCCACCGCCTCGGTCCCGCAGTTGGTGAGAAAGCTGCGGGTCAGGCCCGCCGGGCTCAACGCTGCCAGGCGGTCGATCAAATCGAGTTGCGGGAGCGTGTAGAAGAGGTTCGTGGTCTGCATCAGGGTTCCCGCCTGCTCGTGGAGGGCTTCCACGAGGGCCGGGTGGCAGTGGCCGATGCTGGTGACCCCCCAACCCGATGTCAGATCCACGTACTCCCGGCCTTCGCTGTCTCGCACCCGGGCGCCGCGCCCTTCCACCAGCGCCAGCGGGTGGCGGTTGACGACGGGGAGGAAGTGGGCGGCCTCGCGCGCTCGCAGCGCCTCGAAATCCATGTCGGCTTCTCCTCTGCGCCGCCGCCCTGTGCGCGGGCCCCCTCGGGTGCTTCGCGGCGGGCACCGCGCCTTCCTGCCGGGTGCACGGGCGGGGCGTCGGGAGGTACTCTAGCGCCCATGGACGCGGGGCGAGTCGTGCGAGACGTGATCCTCCTCGAGGGCATCCAGGTGCCCGCGGCGCTGGGTGTGACCGCTGCCGAGCGCAGCATGCGCCGGCCGGTGCTGCTGGACGTAGAGGTGGTGCGGGATCTCCGGGAGGCGGGCCGCAGCGACGACATCCACCAGACCATCCACTACAAGCGCATCTTCGAGATCGTCGAGGACGTGGCGGGCAACCAGGAACACCGTCTCGTCGAGGCCCTGGCCGATCGCATCGCCGCGGCGGTGCTCGCCAAGTTCGACGCCGAGGAGATCACCATCTGCGTCCGCAAACCGACCCCCATCGCCGGCGTCTTGCGCCACGCAGGAGTCCGCATCACGCGCCGCCGAGGCGCCTGATCCGAACTCGGAGTTCCGGGAGCGCGGCGATCGCCCTGCTGCTGCCTGGACATCATGCAGGCCCCGGAAGGCAGGAGAAGAAGAGACATGCAAGCAGCAGGTGAGCCGCGCTTCGCCATCATTGGCGCTGGGATGTCGGGGTTGCTCTCGGCCATCAAGCTCAGGGAGGCCGGTCTGGATTTCACGGTCTTCGAGAAGGCCGAGCGGGTGGGAGGCACCTGGCGGGAGAACACCTACCCGGGCATCGCCTGCGACGTGCCCTCGCACCTCTATTCCTACTCCTTCGAACTCAACCCCGAATGGCGCTACATGGCCTCGCCGGGAGATGAGATCCAGGCCTATTTCGAGGGCGTGACGCAGCGCTACGGGATCCGGGATTCGATCCGCTTCGGCGAAGCCGTGGTGCGTTGCGAGTGGCAGCCCGAGTCTGGGAGTGCCGGGGGCTGCTGGGAGATCGAGTCCTCTTCGGGTTTCGTCGGTCGCTTCGAGTGGGTGATCGCTGCCACCGGCATCCTCCACCACCCGAAGTTCCCCGACATCGAGGGTCTCGACCGCTTCTCGGGCGCGATGTTCCACAGCGCGCGTTGGGACCACGACGTGCCCCTCGACGGTCGGCGCATCGGGGTGATCGGGACGGGTTCGAGCGGGGTACAGATCACGGGGGCCCTGGCGCCCCGCTCCGCCTCCTACTCGCTCTTCCAGCGCACCGCCCAGTGGGTGGTGCCCGTGGAGCAGATTGCTTACACCGAGGAGCAGCGGACTTCCTTCCGGAGTGACCCTAAAGCGCTAGAGGAGATGCACGCGGAGCTCTCCCGGACCTTCCACGATGGCTTCGCGAACACGGTGCTCGACGGCGAGTCCGCGGCCATCGACGAAATTGAGAAGGTCTGCCGCGAGTACCTGGAGACGCGCATCAGCGACCCCGAGTTGCGCGAGAGGCTGCGCCCCGACTATCGGGCCGCCTGCAAACGCCTGGTGATCTCCCACAACTTCTACGACTCCATCCAGCACCCCAACGCCGAACTGGTCACCGAGGACATCCAGTGCGTGGAGCCGGGCGGCGTCCGCACCCGCGATGGGCGGCTCCACGAACTGGACGTGCTGGTGCTGGCCACCGGGTTCCACGTGGACCGCTTCGTGCGGCCCATGACCATCCGGGGCGATGGAGGCGCGCTGCTCGACGAAGTCTGGCGCCAGCGTCCTTCCGCCTACCTGTCGGTGACGGTGCCCGGCTTCCCGAATTTCTTCATGCTGAACGGTCCCAACAGCCCAGTGGGAAACTTCTCCCTCATCATGACTGCCGAAATGCAGTTCGCGTACCTGATGAAACTCTTCGAGCACGTGCAGTCCGGCAACCTGGATCTCGTGATGCCGACGCGGGCCGCTGCCGAACGCTTCGAGGAGGAGCGCACCGAGGCGGCGAAGAAGACCGTCTGGGCCACGGGTTGCAAGAGCTGGTACCTGGACGATCGGGGCATCCCCTTCGCGTGGCCCTTCCCCTTCACGCGCTTCCGGGCTGAGATGGAGGCACCCCGTCTCGAAGACTACGAGTCGCCGCGCCGAGCCGCCTGAGAAGTCTCGCGGCGGGGCTCGCCGTCGCGCCCGTTGGGGACCCCGGGATCCCGGTGCGCGAGCACTATCGCTGTCTCCTAGCGCGCGGCGAGCGAGGCGCCCGGTGCGTACCAGATGGGAGAAGTCCAGGCTCGCTCCTGGATGACGCGCGGCACTTCCGGATCGGCGCAGGAGGGCGGGCGCTCGTCCTCCGGGAACTCGAGGCACTGCCAGGCGTTCCAGCGGCAGCTCGGGTTCTCGACGACGCGCGCGTAGTAGAAGGCGCGTCGCCCGGGCTCGAAGTCGGGATCCGTCCAGGTCGTGCAGAGCGAGTCCGCGCCCGGGCCGCGGGGCCTGCAGGTGGCGGGGTCGACATCCGCCCCGTTGTCGGGATCCCCCGCGACGTCGTAGATCGCCTGCTGGAAGCTGCCGTCGTCTCCCACCCAGCCCTTCACGATCTGGATGCGCTGCAGCTTGCCGCCGGGCAGACCCGGGGTGCCCGGGTCGCGCTCGGCGGCGGCGATGAAGGTGGGCGCATGTGGGTGGCGGCGCGGCGGGAGATCCGAGCCCATGGGCACCCCGGACCGGTCGGCGAGAGCGACCAGTTCCGCGGAGTCGCAGGCCGTTTCCGGATAATCCCAACCCCCGAAGAAGCGGGGTCGGATCCAGGGCCCGCTGGTGCCGAAGGTTTCCCGGCGTTGCATGGCGTCGAAGAGGCTTTCGCGCGTGTTCTGCTCGGCCCAGACTCCCACGAGGCCCCCGGGGTTCGAGAAGAGAACGAAGCGGTCGTTGCGGGTGGCGCCCGCGAGGCGTTGCCGGGCGGTCGAATCGCTCGTGCCCGCCCAGCCGTCGAAGGAGCGCTCCTCCACGTCGCCGGGGTTGGCGTCGTGGGCGTCGGTACTGGCGGTGATGCCCAGGCGGTAGGGGTTGACGCCGATGCGATCCGCTTCGCGGAGCCCCTCGATGAGCGCATAGCGGACGAAATCCAGGCGCGACTGGCAGCCGAGGCCCGCCAGGGCTCCGCCGCCGATTCCCTCCTCGCAGTCGTCGGGATCCACCCACCACTGGCGGAGTTTCTCGAACTCGCAGAGTTCGTCCCGGCCGCCCGCGACGCCGTACATCCCGTTGCGGCACTCCGAGTCGCCCTTGATCTGCATGATCTCGACCAGGGGCTCCATGCGGGCGCGGAGTTTGGCCTGCTCGACCTGCGCGGCGAGTTCCTGCTCCCGGTAGCCGGGGGTGAAGATCCGGCCGTTCGATAGGTTCGAGTTGTGGGGGATGGCGAGGGCCTCGCAGCCGGTGCCGGCGTCGTTGCACTCGCGCGCAAGCGCTTGCCACAGGCCCAGCGCGGTCGGCACCGAGATGGAGGAAACCGGCTGTTCGGGAACGGTCGCGTTCCGGAAGATCACGTTGCGGTGGACCTTCGATTGCGCGGGAGCCGCCGAGTACTCGTAGCCGTGGAAGGCGGTGAAGCGGCAGGGCGCGTCGAAGTGCTCGGTGGCCGCCTGGAGCTCCGACCAGATCGAGCGCGCTGCGTCCCTGCAGTGCGCCCCGTCCTCGCCACAGACCTCGACCGCGAAACCTCGTCGCTCGAAGGCCACCCCGTCCACGGGGCCCGGATCGTCGTGCACCGCGGCCAGCCGCACGCCCATCTCGAAGAGCGAGCCCTCGAGCCCCTCGCCCCGAAGCAGCGCGCAGTTCTTCGACGCGTAGCCCCAGGATCCCGGCGTGGTGCAGACCGACTGCGGGCCCAGGTATTCGGCGTGTTCGGTCACCGACGCGAAATCGAGCGGCCGCTCGAGGACCGCCGTGCGGGTGCCCTTCCCCTCCGCGTCGAGGGGGGCTAGTGCGAGAGGCTCGCCGCGTGCGAATCGATACGCATCAGCGGGATGCGCGCGGGTGTCGAAGATCCAGGCGTCCAGCGAGTAGCCGCTGTGGAGGTGGAGATCGCCGAAGAAGGCCTGGCGGAGCGGGGCATGCTGTGGGCAGCGCCGCGGCTGGGAGGGAGTACTGGCGGCGGGCGCGCCCGCGGTCGTTGGGGGCGCCAGGCCCTGGTCGGCCGTGCAGCCCAGCAAGCCGGCCCAGAGCGCAAGGACCCCGCCCGTTCTCTTCCAGCCCTGCACGTCTTCGATCTCCTCTCGCTCGAGCCGAGCGCCGCCCAGCGTTCAGTCCGAGCCGCCGCCGAGATCTCCGGGACGCGCGGGACGCCGCTTGGCGTTTCTCAGAGCCGGCGCAGAATGGCCCCCTGGGAGTTGAAGAAGAAACCCCCGCAGCCGATCAATGCGCTGCTCGCGTTGGCGACCTGGCGCTCGCCGGCGTCGCCCCGCAGTTGCACGACGGCCTCGCGGAGGTGCCCCGAGCCCCGCGTGGCGCCCTCGGAGAGGGAGCCGCCGTGGGGGTTGATGGGGACGCGCCCTTCGATCATCGCGCAGCCCGCTTTGTCGTCCCAGTGTTCTTCGAGAAATCGGCCCGCGCCGCCGGGCTTGCACCAGCCGAAATTCTCGATCCAGCCCAGCGTGATGATCGTGAAACCGTCGTAGGGGAAGAAGACGTCGACGTCCTGGATCCACAGGTCGCTCTTCGCGCGCAGGGATTCCACGACCACGTGTTGGCCGTGACGCCGCAGGCTCGGGAGCTGGTCCTCGTCGTTGGTGCCGACGAGTCCCACGCTGGCTGCGTGGATCACCACGGGATTCGGGGTGAGCTTTCGGGCGCGTTCGGTGGTGGTGAGCACGAAGGCGTCGGCGCCATCCACGGGAACGTCCATGTCGAGCATGCAGAGCGGTTCGCGGATCATGCGCGCCTGCAGGTAGTCGTCCATGCTGAGCGGCGCTTGCATGGCGGCCAGCGGGTTGCGGGCGGCGCCCGCGCGGCTGTTCAGCGCCACCCGGCCAAAGTCTTCGCGGGGCGCGTCGTACTCGTGGATGTAGCGGCTCGCCCAGGCCGCGTAGGCCGCCGCGGGGTCGGGGGACTCGGGGAGGGGGGTCACGCCCATGGAGAAATGCCGTCGGAAGGGGTCCCCTGCCGCCGAACGCGAGTTCCAGGGCAGGCGTTGGTAGGCGAAGTAGAGGAGCAGCGTGTCGCAAGCGCCCGAGAAGATCGCGTTGATGGCGTCCACCAGTGCGAAGACGGCCACCGGGCTCGGGCTCGCGAAGTGCGTGACCTGGGGAAGCCCCAAGGCCGCGGACATCTGGTTCGGACTCGGGCCGCCGGGCTCGGCGGCGCCCACGATGCCGTCGATATCGGAGGCCTCGAAGCCCGCGTCGCGGATCGCGCGAATCGAAGCCTCGCAGGCCAGCGCCTTGGATGAGCGCCCACCCGCATCCCGACTGAAGCCCGTGGAGCCGATCCCCACGATGGCGACCTGGTCCCGGATCGGATTGCGCGCCATCAGGAGGTCTCCCTCGGTCGGAACACCGGGAAGGGTGCGCCAAAGCGATCGATCCACGCGAGTTCGACCGGGAGCCCGATCCGGACGTCCTCGAGCGGACAGTCGATCACGGTGCTCGTGAAGCGCAGCGCCTCCTGTTCCTCGAGTTCGATGCTGACCACTGGGTGAGGGCCTTTCGCGTAGTCGACGTCGGGCGCGGGGGGACCCTGGTGGAGGAGGATCGTCAGGTGGATAACCCCTCGCCCGCTCACCTGGGTGGGGGTGAGGGAGGAGGACCAGCAGCTGGGGCAGATGGGCTTCGGGGGATGGTGGAAGCGCGCGCAATCGTCGCAACGATTGATGAGCAGCCGCTCTTCGAGCCAGCCCCGGTAGAGGTGCTTGGTGTCGTGGTCGATGCGGATGTAGGAAAAGCGCTCGACCAGCGCCGCATCGTCGATCCGTTCACTCATGTGACTCCCGTCATGGCGCGGGTACCTCGCTGGTATCCGACCCGGAGATCGGGTGCTCGAGGGGAAGGTTCTCGCGTCGAGACTGCCTGAAGGTCACGGAGGAGGCCCAGGGAGATCAGAGCTGACGCTTCAGGAAGGCCCCCAGTTTCTCGATCGCTTCGAGAGACTCGGGGACGTGGGGCGCGAAGGCCTGGAAGACGTGGACCAGGTCTTCGAAGGGTTCGAGTTCGATCTGGACACCCGCCGCGCGTGCACGCTCGGCGATCCGCGTCGCGTCATCGAGCAGCGTCTCGGCCGTCCCCACCTGAACGTAGAGGGGCGGAAGGCCCGCGAGGTCCGCGTGCAGTGGTGCAGCCGTGGGCGTCTTCGGGTCGGCCTCACCGAGGTAGAGGCGGGCCATCTCGAGCAGGCCTTCGCGGCCCACCATCGGGTCGGCATCGGCCTTGCTGGACATCGATTCACCGGTGCCTTCGAGGTCCACCCAGGGCGAGAGCGCGATGGCCGCCGCGGGCAGCGGGATTCCGGAATCTCGCAGCGCGACCAGGGTGGCGAAGGTCAGCCCTCCTCCCGCCGAATCGCCGCCGATCGCGATGCCCTCGGGCGTGATCCCCTGTTCCAGCAGGAAGCGGTAGGCGGCCGTCGCGTCCTCGACCGCCGCCGGAAAGGGATGCTCGGGCGCCAGTCGGTAGTCGAGGACCAGGCCCCGGATTCCCGCCACCCGGGCGATGCGGGCGACGAGGCCGCGATGCGTGGCAATCGAGCCGATCACGTAGCCACCGCCGTGGAAGTACAGGAGAACCCGAGACGCATCCGCGTCGGGCCCCTCGACCCATTCCGCGGGTCGGCGTGCGACCTCGCAGGGCGTGCAGCGCGTGCCCTCGGGCAACTCCGCGGTCGCTGTCATCGCCTCCATGCCCTCGCGCATGGCGGCGACATCGAGAGAGCCGTCGGGTTCCAGTCCGATCCCGCCGCTCTCGCGCAAGAGGTTGACGATGCTTTCGTGGGCTTCGCTGGGCATGGGGGGTCTCCTTGGGAGGGCGATGCTACCACGCGCTCGCGGAGGCTAGGGGGGAGGGGGCGAAAGAGCGATGTGTTTCGAGGACCTGGGTGATCTTGACAGACTGTCAACTAAAAAGAATCAATTGGATTNTCGATAGGCGTGATAGGCTTTCGGGCCCCAACTCCGGTTGACAGTGTGAGGAATGCGTGGACCCCTCGCCTTCCATGAGTTCCGATGCCAGGCAGGCCGATCGGCTGGTCGCCGAGGTGCTGGCCGCAGGTGCCTTGGAGCGCTCCGCGGGCGAGTGGCTGGCCGCCCGGCTCGATGATCCGCGGGTCCGGGAGCCTCTCCTCGAGGCCGCCCACCAGGCGCGGGTGGCCGGCAAGGGTCGGCGCGTCAGCGTGTCCCGGAACATCTTCATCCCGCTCACCAACCTGTGCCGCGACCGCTGCGCGTATTGCACCTTCGCGCGCCAGCCCGATGACCCGGCGGCCCACACCTACACGCTGGACGAGGTCGGAGAGGCGGTGTCCGCAGCGCTGGGCCGCGGCTGCACGGAAGCGCTCTTCTGCCTGGGCGACAAGCCCGAGATCGCCTACCGCGCCCACCGCGAGTGGCTCGCGGAGCAGGGACTGCGTTCCACCGTGGAACTGCTCTTGGCGGCCTGCGCGCTGGCCTTCGAGCAGGGCATCTTCCCGCATACCAATGCGGGAATCCTGCGCTCCGAGGAGATGCAGGCGCTGCGCGCCAGCAACGCCTCGTTGGGCTTGATGCTCGAATCCACCAGCACGCGACTGCGGGAAAAAGGCGGCGCCCACTACTACTGTCCCGACAAGGATCCCGCTGTGCGCATCCGCATGCACGAGGAGGCGGGAGTGCTGCGCATTCCCTTCACCAGCGGCCTGCTGCTGGGGATCGGGGAGAGTGACGCCGACCGGATCGACACGCTGCTCACCATCCGCTCGCTCGCGGACCGCTACGGACACATCCAGGAGGTGATCGTGCAGCCCTTCCACCCCAAGGCCGACACTCCCATGCGCGGCGTCGAGCCGCTGCGTACGGAGCAGGTGGCGGGCTGGGTGGCGCTCGCGCGGCTTGCGCTGGGGCCGGAGGCAAACGTTCAGGCCCCTCCGAACCTCGCCCCCGATGCGCTCGAGTTGTTGCTGCGCTCGGGTCTCAACGACTGGGGGGGCGTTTCGCCCCTGACGCTGGACTTCATCAACCCCGAGGCTCCCTGGCCGGAACTCGCGGAGTTGCAGCGCCGCAGCGAGGCGTCGGGTGACCGCCTCGTGGAGCGGCTGCCCGTCTACCCCGAGTACCTGGCAACCGAGGGCTTCCTCGCGCCTGCCGTGCGCGAGGCCTGTCTGGCCCGGGTGGATGCCAGTGGCTACTTGCCGCCGCGACCCACGGGGCCCGGCTGCACGGACGAGGAGGCTGCCTGATGCTCGAGCGACTGCTGGGAGACGTGAGTCCCGAGGTCTCGGAAATCCTCGACGCGGCGCTGTCGGGCCGGGAACTCGCCGTCGAAGAAGCGGAGCGCCTGTTGCAGGCCACGGGAGCCGATTTTCAGGCGCTGCTACGCGCGGGCGACGTGGCGCGGGCCGATGATCGAGGAGACGACGTCTCCTTCGTGATCTGCCGAAACATCAACTTCACGAACGTTTGCTACGTGGGCTGCACGTTCTGTGGCTTCTCCCGGCACCGCGAGGAGCCCGACGCCTACGATCGCGACATGGCGACGCTGGTCGAGAAGGCCGAGGACGCGGTGCTGCGGGGCGCCACGGAGGTCTGCATCCAGGGGGGCATCCACCCCGGCAAGGACCACAACCACTATCGGGAGATCCTGCTGGCCATCAAGCGAGCGTTCCCGGAGCTACATATCCACGCCTTCTCGCCCGAGGAGATCGACTTCAGTCACCGCAAGAGCGGCATGCCCCTCCACGACTACCTGGCTTGGCTGCGGGACGCGGGCCTCGGCACCATCCCGGGGACGGCAGCTGAGATCCTCGACGACGAGATTCGCAAG
The DNA here is from genome assembly GCA_013215615.1 of Myxococcales bacterium. GTDB lineage: Bacteria > Myxococcota_A > UBA9160 > UBA9160 > SMWR01 > JABSQX01. Next base: position 16,728 of record JABSQX010000042.1, read on the forward strand.
GTGATCTCTCCCAACAAGTTGCGGCGGGACCGCTGGGTGGAGATCGTCACGGCCGCCCACGAGAGCGGGCTGCGCTCCACCGCCACCGTGATGTACGGGCACATCGAGACGCCTGGTCACGTGGCCCGACACCTGGGGCTGATCCGGGAGATCCAGCGGCGCACCGGGGGCTTCACGGAGTTCGTGCCCCTGGGCTTCATCCATGAAAAGAACGTCCTCTTCAACCACATGGACGCCCGGCCCGGCGCCTCCGTGAGCGAGGACCTGAGACTCATCGCCGTGTCCCGGCTGTTCCTGCGGCCCTGGATCCGGAACATCCAGATGTCCTGGGTCAAGCTCGGTCCCAAGGTCGCCCAGATCTCCCTGCAGTGCGGGGCGAATGATTTCGGGGGCACGTTGATGGAGGAGTCCATCAGCCGCGAGTCGGGAGCGGATTTTGGCGAGAACCTGCCCGCCGAGCAGATGCGCCGGCTGATCCGCGAGATGGGCCGCGTGCCCGTGCAGCGCTCCACCACCTACGAGGTTTTGCAGCGCTTCGAGGATCCCGCGCAGGATCCGCCCTCCCTAGAGCCCCCGCAGGTGCGCGAACTCTCCGGTCCGGCTCGCTGGCGTAATGCCAACGAGCGTTCCGCGCCGGTCGCGCCTCCGCGCTAACGGGCTCGCGCCCGGGCGATCTCGTCGAGCCGCGCGCTGATCGCCTCCAGCTGGTAGCGGCTGGGGGCGCTCTGCAGCGTGCGTTTCTCCACACGGCGGACCGCATTGCGCACCGCGGGGTGTGCGCGGCCGAAGGCGTGGGCGATCTCCGCCACCGAAGCCTGGGTGCGGCGGCAGCACAGGTACATGGCGAGTTGGCGGGGCACCAGCACCTCGTGGCGTCTCGAGCGTGAGGCCAGTGCCTCGGGTCGCAACTTGAAGAAGGAGCCCACCAACTCCATCACCGTGGGAATCTCGAGACAGGCTTCCGGCGGGAGCGCGGGCACCACCTTGCGGAGCGCGAGGCGGGTGAGGTCGATGTCGATGCGCCGCTCGAGGAGCGATGCCGACGCCACGATCTGGGTCAGCACCCCTTCCAGATCACGGACATTGCCGCGAACGGAGTCCACGAGCAGCTGCAGGCAGTCCTCGGGCAGACTCACCCCTCCCGAGGCGGCCCTCTCGCGCAGGATCTTGCGCCGCACCTCCGCGTCGGGTGCCTCCAACTCGGCCACCAGGCCCGTGGAGAGCCGCGATCGCAGCTGTACGTCCAGCCCCTCGATCGAGATCGGCAGGGCATTTCCGGTCACGACGACGCGCGCCCCCACGTCGAGCAGATGGGTGATGGTGTGGAAGAGCTCGGTTTGCGTTGCCTTCTTGCGCTTCAGGAACTGTACGTCCTCGACCACCAGCAGCTGGCAGCCCTCCCGGTAGCCCCGGGTGAAGCGATCCACGCGGTTTTCGCGCACCGACGCCACGAACTCGTTCGTGAAGGCCTCTGCCGAGGTATAGAGGCAACGCCCGGGCCGGCCCTGGCGCTTCCTCGCCTCGGAGACGATCGATCGAGCCAGGTGGGTCTTGCCGCGGCCGGGTTCCTGGGACCACAAGAACAGCGCGTTCAGCTGAGGCTGGCGCTGGCGAGCAATCGCAAACGAGGCCTCGCGCGCCAGCGCGTTGCAGGGGCCCACCACGAAGTTCTCGAATGCATAGGGGAGCTCGAACTGCTCGCGCGGGGAGGGCGCGCGAGGGGTCCGGGTCGGGCGTGCGGGAGGCGGCGAGGGGGTGCGGACCCGGGGGGCGGAAGGTCGCCCGGGCAGCGGTGGGCAGACCTGCAGCTCCACGGGCATCGAGCGCCCTGATTCCTCGCTCACACAGCGCTCGATGCGCTCGAGAAGCCGCTCGCGCACGCGATCGCGGTGAAACGCGCTGGGGCAGCGCACGCGCAGACAGTCATCCTCGACCCGCACGGTCAAGGGACGGATCCACGCGTCCAGTGTGAACGCGGGCAACTGATCTTTGAGGCGCTGAAGGACAGCGTCCCAGAGTACCGGGGGGGAACTCGGCAATTGGGTGGGTTCGTGGAGGAGGCCCGCAGGTTCCAGCGAGATCCCCATCGATCTGCTGGACGCGGGGCACGCAGTAGACCACGCTTGTCGATACGTTGCAAGCGCAGCAGGGCTTTTTCGTATCGCCGAGGCTACACCGAATAGTTTTGCCTCGCAGTGAAGATCGAGGCGCAGACAACCACGTTTTTGAAACGCGATCGCGCTGCGATTCCGCGTGGTTCACGCGTGCTCTTCAGGAGGATTGCGATGCGACTTCCGGCATGCGGCGGCCGCAGAAGCCTGAGAGACGATCGTTGATTTTCTCGCTCAATCGGACTTTTTCAACGAAAATCGCGGGAAGCCGCGACGCACTCTCAATGCAGGGTTCGATTCCCCGGAACCCGCCCCCCGTCACTGCTCTGGAGCCAGACATCCAGCAGTCCCGCGAGTACTTCGAAGCGGTCCGAAATGTCGTTCGTTTCCAACAGCAGTTGTTTCTCCTCCACGGGGAAGCGAAAGGCGTTCGCCAGCGTATTCACGAAACTCTCATCGTCCGCCCGTTTCAGACGTTCGTTGGGGAAGCCCTTCGCTTGATCGGGTTGTTGGCGCGAGAGGATTTGGCCCACGCTCGCCAGGATGTTCGCGCGGTAGCTGGCGACCTGTGGCCGCGCGCTCTCGGGATAGGGGTCTTCGAGCAGCGTGACCCGTGCGGAACGGTAGAGCCGCGTACCGCTGCGAGGCACCTCGTCGTCGATTCGGAAACGCCGTTCGCCTTTTAGCACCAGGTCGTAACGTCCGTCGCTTCGCTTGCGGCACTGGGTGACGTGTCCCTGGCAGCCCACGGAGTAGAGGGGCGGATCTTCGGGCATTGCGGGGGCGTGTTCGGGGGGCACCGCCACCATCCCGATGCGCCGCTCGCCGGCCATTACGTCTCTTGCGAGTTGCCGGTAGCGCGGCTCGAAGAGATGCAAGGGGGTCTGGACGCAGGGAAATAGAACGACGTGCGCCAGTGGAAACAGCGGCAGCGGGGCGTCGGCCATGCCCGCAGATTACCATCGACCGCTCTGCGCGCGCGCAGCGCTAGGGAAGCGAAGTTCGCTCAGCTGCCCGTGGACAGCTGTTCGTCGTACGCCTCCAAGGTGTTCGGACCGTCTTGGACTTTGACGCTGATCTCGTCGCAGGCGACGGCCTTGTCGAGGACCTCCTGGATGAGACCCTCCACGGTCAGCTCATCGTAATCGGCCAGCGCGTCTTCGAGGGCGCTACCCGACACGCTGAATTCGAGGTTGATCTTGATCTTGACATCCATCTGCTTCGGTTCCCGATTCCCACGCTGCGTCAGCGGCCACTGACCCGCGAGCCGCGCGGTAGACACAAGCTGACAGCTAAACTCTCGATCCTGAACGGGCGGCAGTGACGAGATGGATCGGTGTGAATCTCGCCCGCCACGGGACCCCGGATTCCCGACTCATATACGACAGAACCCCGAGTTCCCAAACGAAACAATGCTTGCGAAGGCCGCGCCAAGTGCCGCCGCCGCCAGCCCGCGTCGTCCGGGATTGCCCCCTAACACTCTATAAACAAAGGACTTTTAGAAACCGCTGCAAAGCATACACCAGCACTTGGAGATCGGCCAAGGAAAAATTTAGGTGGTTGCCGGGTTGCTGGTCAGCTGCCGGAGGGCTGCTTGGCGGGCGTGTCGGCGCGGGCGTGGAGGACTACGAGGAGCAGACCGCCCGCCCAGACAACGGTGAATAGTGTCATCGAGAGCGAGTGGAGTTCACCCCATAGCACCAGGGCTGCTGGGTTCCCCTCCGGGGCAAAGGCAAGGTCGTGGACCTCAGCTATGCGGGACGTCACGCCGAACTGGGAGTAGAGGCAGACTCCTGCCAAGGCGAGGGGCAGCACGCGCAGCAGCGGCGACCGGCCGAGCCCCTGGGCGAGGGCAGCGAGCGCGAGGCCAGCGCCCGCTGCGTAGATGTGGAGGGCCTCGAGGATTGGGGAGACCATGCGGCCGGCGAGTTCTTGGGGCAGGACCTGGAAAGCGGTGGGAGCCACCAGCGCGGCGAAGAGTGAGAAGCCCCCCACCCAGCCGGCGAGACTGAACCAGACCCCGCAGCGCATGGCGGTTTGCGCGAATCCCCCGCCGAGTGTTCCGCTGTCGGTCACTCCCACGCGGACAGTCTTCGAAACCGTGGGAGGGATGTAAAGGGCCATGGGGGGCCGCAGCCCGCGAAGCTGGATATCGCACAAGATCAGCGCGTTTCTGACTCGGCCGCTGGGCCACTACGAGCGGACCTCGCGCACCGATGTGGATCGACTGCGGGCTCAAATCCGCAAGGGGGACGTGCTACTCGTGGAGGGCGACCAGCGCGTCTCCTGGATCATCAAGTCGTTGACCCACAGTTCGTGGTCCCACGCCGCGCTCTACGTGGGCGACGAGCTCTTGAAGCGCCCGGGGCCGTTGCGGGATCTGGCCCTCGAGCACTTCGGGGAGGACGCGGGGCACCTGCTCGTCGAGGCGCTGATCGACGGAGTGGTGGTGTCTTCCCTCGGCAAGTACGGGGTCTACAACGTTCGCCTGTGCCGCCCGCACCGGATTCGCCCCGCCCACGTCCAGCACGTCGTGGATCGCGCGATCAAGGCTATCGGGATGCGCTACGACCTGCGCAACATCTTCGACCTCGCTCTGCACCTTGGGCTGGCGTCGCTGCTGCCGGGACAGCGCCGCCGGGTGCTGCGCATGGGCAGTCTCTCCGCACGGGCGGTGATGTGCACCAGCCTGATCGGCCGCCTCTTCCAGTCCGTGGGCTTTCCCGTGTTGCCCGAGGTGAGCCCCGCCACTGGTGACCCCCCTCCCCCGCGATCCAGGTTCCTGCGCGGACGTCGCGCCAAGGTCCAGACGGGGGTATTTCGCCGGCGCGACCCAAGTCTGCTCACCCCCCGGGATTTCGACATGTCGCCGTACTTCGAGGTGGTGAAGTTCGAGATCGTNGGGAGCCGGGGCTTCGACTACCAGCGCATCAAGTGGGCGGAACACACGGATGCCGCCGAGGAAACGCCAGAGCGACCCGCCGCGGAGGCTGCCGGGAGCTGAGCGCGCTTGCCCGGGGTTCGACCCCCTCGTGACCGGCTAGGCTTCCGCGGCCGGGAGGCCGGGCCGCAGCGTCACCGGGTCGAGCTTTCGGGCCTGCCGAACGCGAGCTTCCTCGTCGCCGGTCACGTCGCTGTGGCAGGAGGCCCGCTCGCCCCGCTCTACTTTCATGCTGCGCCGGGTCTTGCCGGCCAGGCGCTGCAGTTCCACCCCGTCGAGAACCCCTCGTTTCTCCAGGATCTCGCGCTGCTCGTCGCTGAGGGCCGCGGACACGCTGGGCGACTCCCACGCGTAGTCGGGGTCCTTTCCGCTCGCGAACTCGACGATCTCCTTGCTGATGCGCACCGCGCACCAGTCGTGACCGCACATCGCGCAGAAGTCGGTGTCCACGTCGAGATCCTCGTCGTGGAAGGCGCGCGCCAGGTCGGGATCCCAGGACAGCTCGAAGTGCTTCTCCCAGTTGAGGGCGGCCCGGGCCTTGGTGAGCTCGTCGTCGCGGTCCCTGGCGCCCGGAATGCCGAGGGCTACATCGGCTGCATGGGCGGCGATCTTGTAGGCGATCACCCCCTGTTTGACGTCGTCTTTCTTCGGCAACCCCAGGTGTTCCTTGGGGGTCACGTAGCAGAGCATGGCGGCCCCGTGGAAGGCGGCCGCGGTGGCGCCCACGCAGCTGGTGATGTGGTCGTAGCCGGGGAAGATGTCGGTGACCAGCGGGCCCAGCACGTAGAAGGGCGCCCCATGGCAGAGCCGGCGCTGAAGTTTCATGTTGAACTCGATCTGATCGAAGGAAACGTGGCCCGGGCCTTCGACCATCACCTGGCAGCCCTGCCGCCAGGCCCGCTCGGTGAGTTCCCCGAGGGTCTCCAACTCCGCGAGCTGAGCGCGGTCCGTGGCGTCTGCGAGCCCGCCCGGCCGCAACCCGTCCCCGATCGAGAAGGTCACGTCGTGGCGGCGCAGGATCTGACAGATCTCGTCCCACGCGTCGTACATCAGGTTCTCTCGACCCTTGTGGAGCATCCAGCGCGCCAGCAGCGAACCACCGCGGCTCACCACGCCAATCAGTCGATCCTTCACGAAGGGCAGGTGGTCGCGCAGCACGCCTGCGTGGATCGTGAAGTAGTCGACGCCCTGCCGGGCCTGGTGTTCCAGGGCCTCGAAGACGATCTGCTCGTCGAGATCCTCCAGGCGGCGGCCCACGATCATCGAGTAGATGGGCACGGTGCCGATGGGAACCGAGGAGTTCTGGATGATGGCCTCCCGGGTGGCATCGAGATCTCCGCCCGTGGAGAGGTCCATGACCGTGTCCGCGCCCCAGCGCTCCGCCCACTCGAGTTTCTCCACCTCCTCCTGGGTGCCACTCGAGACCGGCGAAGCCCCCATGTTGGCGTTGATCTTGGTGAGGCTGGCCCGCCCGATGGCCATGGGATCGAGGCGAAGCGCCAGGTGATTGCGGTTGGCGGGGATCACCATCCGGCCCGCGGCCACCTCGTCGCGCACCTGCAGCGCGCTCAGATGGGGTTCACGCTCCGCGACGCGTTGCATCTCGGGGGTGATCACGCCCAGGCGTGCCTGCTCGAGTTGAGTGATGGGGACGAAGCCCTCGGGCGCACGCCAGCGGCCGTCCTCGCCAAGCCTCCAGTCCGTGGGCATGAAGTCCCAGGCCGTCTGTGTCGAGGGGGCCGGCATCTCCGGGGTATCGGGCGAGCTGAAGGTCAGCGGCTCGCCAGGCGTCCACGGCCGCGCGAAGCTTCCCGGCGTAGTGCCCTGCCCGGGCATCCCGGTGTGGCTGGCGGCTGCGGGCAAGGGGGTTGCGGCAGGGTGCTTCGACATGGGCGGGACTCCTCGAAGGGGTTGGCGGGTACCGCGGAGGCCGAAGGTCGTTTCGCCCGGAGCCGCTTCCTACGTTCGCGCGAACGAATTCAGGTTCGAAGGGTTTGATCTCAGGCCTGCGGTGTCTCCCGCTTCGGCCACCCCCAGGCTCCACAGTCCGCCGCGAGGCTACCATCGCGGGAGGAGCCGGGCCAAACCCCCGGGCGGGTCGGGATGGATTCGCTAGCGTCGGGAGCGGTGATGGACTGGCGAAGAAGCGTGGGCCCGCTGGCCGTTGCGATGCTTCTGGTGGCCTGCGACCGGAATCTCGCCCCCTTCGACCCGGACGAGAAGCCCGCGGCGCCCGACCTGTCGCGCATCTTTCCCGAGGGCGCCAAGCAGCGGCCCGCGCCCAGGTTGCCCGCGGCACCCGCCCCGCCGCCCGGGAGAGCGGCGCAGGCCGAGGCCGGTGCGCCCGTCCACGGTCGGGTGAGCGTGGCCCCCGACCTGATGGATCGCATCCCGCCCGGTGCGGTGCTCTTCATCATTGCCCGGCGCGCCGCGACGGGCCCCCCGCTGGCCGTCAAGCGGGTCCGCGATCCGAGCCTGCCGCTCGAGTTCACACTGGGCCCCGAGAACCGGATGATCCAGAGCATGCCCTTCGAGGGCCCCCTGCGGCTCAGCGCCAGGCTGGATGCAGACGGCAACGCCATGAGCCGCGATCCCGGCGACCTGTTGGGTGAGGCCGCGGCGCCCGTACAGACGGGGGCCCGGGGCGTGGAGATCGTGATCGATCGAAGCCTCTAGGCGCCGGGGGAAGGCATCGCTCAGGGCCGGTCCAGGGCATCCACCGCAGCACGGGTGCCCGAGACCACCAGGCGGTCGCCCTCCTCGATGCGTTCGTCGGGGGTCGGAACGCGGATCGCGCCCCCTTCCCCCTCGCTGGTGCGCTTGCGGATCAGCACGATGTGGACTCCGGTGTTGGCCTGGACGTCCAACTCCCGAATGCTGTGGCCTACGAAGCGGAGCGGGGGCTGGAGATCCTCGAGCACGAAGCCGCCGCCGAGCTCGACCTGCTGGCCCTTGTTGGCGGCCAGCACCGTGTTCGAAACCGAGCCCGCGAGATCTCGGCGCAGCACCTCCTGGTTGTAGGCGTGGATTACGTCCTTCCTGTGCACCGAGCCCACGACCCTGCGGGGATCGTCGGCGCGAATCACCGGGATCTCCTCGTGGAGTCCGTCGCTGAAGAGGCGCATCACCAGCTCCAGGTTGTCGTTCTCCTCGACGCGGACGGCGTTGGACTCGGCGAGGTCACGCGCCACCACGATGGACATCAGGGCATCCCGCTCCACCAACATGCGGGTGAAGGTCCGTAGCTGGAAACTCCCTTCCAGCTGTCCCTCCTCGTCTGCCACGAAGAACTCGGTGTGGTCGCTCTGCAGCACCTGGTCCACCACTTCCTGGAGGCTCGCCGACGAGGGCAGGATCTCGGGGTCGCGGTCCACCACGTCGTGGACGTAGAGGCTTTGCAGGACGTTGTGGCTCTCTTCCTCGTAGAGATCGATGCCGCGCCGCCGCAGCTTCATGGTGTAGATGGAGTCGCGGTGCAGGTAGGTGGTGACGAGGGTGCTGACCACGCAGGCCGCCATCAGCGGTGGGATGATGGCGATGGTCTGGGTCAGCTCGAAGATCATGATGATGGCGGTGATGGGGGCGTGGGTGGCGGCGGCCACCACCGCGCCCATGGTGACCAGCGCGTAAGCTCCCGAATCGGCGGTGGACTCCGGGAACCACTGGTGGATGAAGGTCCCGAGCAGCCCCCCCGTGGTGGCTCCCAGGAAGAGCGAGGGCGCGAAGATTCCCCCGGAGCCGCCCGATCCGATTGTGATGGAGGTGGCCGCGATCTTGGCCACGATCAGGGCAGCCAGCGTGATGGCGGGCAGCTGGCTGGTGAGCGCCGCCGAGATGGTGCCGTAACCCACCCCGTAGACGTTGGGGAGCCAGATCGCGATGCAGCCCACCAGTGCTCCGCCCAGCGCTGCGCGCAGGGGTTCCGGGACCGGGGTGCGCTCGAAGAAGTCCTCCGTGCGGTAGAGGCTGAACATGAAGGCCAGGGCCACCAGGCCGGCCACCAGCCCCGCCAGCATGTAGGGCGCCAGCTCGAAGGGGCTCACCAACTCGTACTCAGGCACGGGGAAGGCGGGGTCGTTGCCGAGGAAGAAGCGCGAGACCACCGTCGCGACCACCGAGGAGATCACGATCGGGGAGAGCTGGGCGACCGCGAAGTTCCCGACCACCACTTCCGCGGCGAAGAGCGCGCCTGCGATGGGCGCATTGAAGGTCGCGGCGATGCCTGCCGCTGCCCCGCAGCCCACGATGGTGCGCAGTTGGGCGGCCGAGACGCCCAGTAACTGGCCGAGCGCGGAGCCCAGCGCTGAACCGATCTGGACGATGGGCCCCTCGCGCCCCACCGATCCCCCGGAGCCGATCGATATCGCCGACGCGAAGGCCTTGACGACTGCTACGCGGGGTCGAATTACGCCGCCGCGCAGCGCCACCGCTGCCATCACCTCGGGAACCCCGTGGCCCTTGGCCTCGCGCGCGAAGTAATAGATGAGGGGACCCACCAGCAGCCCGCCCAGTGCCGGCAGCGCGATCCGCCAGTACCAGGTGATCTGTTGGACGCTCTCGAGGGGATCGCTTGCTTCCGCGAGCATGCCCTGCTCGAAGAGTGCTTCGACGCCCTCGCTGCCCTCGAAGAAGAGTGCCTGGAAGAAGCGGATCAGGAAGCGGAAGACCACGGCACCGAAGGCACCGGCGAGTCCGCAGGCGACCGCTACCAGCACCATGAAGAGGTGGCCGGTGGAGCGGAAGCGCGGAGTGGCGGCCGTGGCGGCGTCGATGACCCCCTCCGAATCAAAGAGCCGTCGCATGCTAGCGCGCCCCGGCGCCTGGGGGCCGATTCCACAACGGGCCGGCGCTCGGGCGCGATACCGATTCCGAAGGGATGGATGAGGGGGCGGCTAGGGGAGCACCCCGAGGCGCTCGAGCACCACGTCCACGATGCGNTCGTGGAAGCCCAGGGGCTCGCTGATTTCCACCTGCAACTCCGGGTAACGCGCTGCGGCGGCGCGCACGCGCTCCGGAATGTCGCGGCGCGTGTGGACTCCGGGAGCCAGAAAATAGGGGTGCACGAGAATCCGCCGTGCCCCGGCGCGCACGCAATCCGCGATCGCGGTCTCGATGTCCGGCGGCCCGAACTCCAAGTGCGCGACGCTCACCGGGCAATCGGGCAGGCGCGCTCGCAGCGCTGCCGCCACCTCCTCGAGCAGCGCGTTGGCCTCGGGACGACGGCTGCCGTGATCGACGAGCAGGACCGCCCGACTCACCCGTCGCTGGCCCGGACCTCCAGGTCTCCCGTCACGGAAACCCGGTAGGTCAGTCGCTCTAAAGGATCCACGCAATTGCGCGGCTTGGCGCTGCGCTCGAGCGCGCTCTCCTTGGCGAGTTGCTCGCCACCGCTCAGCTCCCGCAACCCGGAGCGGCCCGGCTCTTCACAGGCGCGGGCGATGGGCAGGCCCGCGCGACGCGTCGCCTCGAGGAGCGAGGTGCCGCGCTCCAGGTGGAGCGACTGCCCACCGGGGAAGAAGCGAAGCCGAGCTTTCATCTCACTAGGGTACGCGAGCCGCCGCTCCCGCTTCAAGCTGGCGATTCGCGGGCCTGTCACAAAGCCGATAACGTGTGTAGATGCCGACCGCAGGGATTGTCGTCATCGGCAACGAGATCCTGTCGGGAAAGGTCGTCGACACCAACTCCCCCTTCCTGTGTCAGGAGCTGCGTGAGCTCGGCGTGGACGTGGAGCGGATCGTCACGATTCCCGACGCCGTGGAGGTGATCGCCGAGCACGTGCGGGCGATGAGCCAGGCCTATGACTTCGTGTTCACATCCGGCGGGATCGGTCCGACCCACGACGATGTCACCCTCGAGGGGATTGCCGCGGCTTTCGACCGGGGCGTGGTGCGGAGCGACTCCATCGTCGAACGCCTGCGTCGCGCTACTGGCGAGGAGCCCAACGAGAGTCAACTCAAGATGGCGCAGATCCCGGCCGGCGCGACGCTGCTGGATTCCGGCGACCTCTGGTTCCCGCTGGTGGTGGTCGACAACGTCTACGCCTTCCCCGGTATCCCCGAACTGCTGCGCAAGAAGTTCCAGTCGTCGCGGGAGCGCTTCCGGGGCATTCCCTTCGTGCTCAAGCGTGTCTTCGTGCGACTGATGGAGAGCGAGATCGCCGAGGATCTACACGCCCTGCTCTGCGAGTACCCGGACCTGTTGCTTGGCTCCTACCCGAAGATCCGGGAGGAGTCCTTCCGGGTTCTGCTCACCCTCGAGTCACGCGACGCGCAGTACGTGCAAGAGGCCCTCGACTCCCTGCTCGCCAGGTTGCCCGAGGACTCCGTCGCCCGGGTGGAGTGACTGGACCCGGCAGCCCAGGATCCGGCCCTGCGGTGGCTGGCTTACGTTCATCCCGCCTGGATGGTGTCCGTGCTGGGCCTGCTGGCGATGGCGCTGCGCTCCGGCCTGAAGTTGCGTGGAGCGCGTCTGCGCAGGGACGCCCTGCCCCGGGACGCGCGCCGGCGCCACCTGCGCTTCGCAAAGCCCGCTGTCGTGCTGGCGTGCCTGGGATTTCTCTTGGGGCCGCTCTCGGCCTTCCTGCTGAGGGGTTGGACGCCTTTTTCGACCCTGCACGGCGTCTTGGGGACGCTGGCTGCCCTGCTGCTGATCGCGACCGGTCTGCGGGGTCGCGCACTGGAGCGTGCGGGTAGCGGGGAAGCGAGCGCGCGGCTTCGGGAGCGGCATGCGCGTCTGGCGTTGCTGGCGGCGGGGGCGTCCGCGCTAGCGGCCTTCGCGGGTTTCGTGTTGCTGCCCTGACCCGCTCGACTCGAGGCGCCCATCCGTAGGCGCGCTTCGCGTCGGCGGGATAGACTCTCAGACGGGGGCACGGCGAGGGAGACCAGCCCATGTCCGAATACTTCGACGAGGAAGGCAAGCCCAACCTCTTTGGTTCCGGGTTTGCGAGCTGTCCCCAGCCCGGTTACGAGGAACTGCGCACGCGCTGCCCGGTCGCTCGCACTTCGGTGCTCGACCAGGTGGTGATTGCGCGCCACGAGGA
>JABSQX010000043.1:0-26178 GCA_013215615.1 Myxococcales bacterium
TCTCCGAGGCCGCGCGGGTGCTGGCCTCCGAGGAGTCCGCGCTGCAACTCCGCTACCTGCAGACCCTGGCGGAGATCGCCACGGAGAACTCCTCCACCATCATCTTCCCGGTTCCCATCGACATCCTGCGCCCCTTCTACGAGGTGGCGAAGAGAGCGGGCGCGCTCGAGGAGGGCAAGCCCGGGTCCGCGGGCAGCGGTTCCGGGGGCTGAGGGATGGCGAAGGCTGGAGGCGATCTGCCCCCCGAGGAACGTGCGCGGCGTTCGGTGGGACGCCTGCTGGGCACCGGCTTCGCGACGCTGTTGGTTCTCGGGCTGGGGCTGGGCTGGGCGTGGCTGGGGGTATTCATCCTCGAGCCGGGCGAGGCCGCCGTGTTGCTGCGGATGGGAAAGTACGCGGACACCCGTACACAGCCTGGCTTGCACTTCTCGTTGCCGCCCCCCATCGTGACGCGGGTGCGCATCGACGTCGACGAGGTCCGCAACGAGGATTTCGGCTTCCGGGGCAAGGAGGATGCGGATACGACGCTCGAGAGTCTGCAGGAGGCCACCATGCAGACCCGCGACAACAACATCGTGCGCGTCGGTTTCGCGATCCAGTACTCGATCAAGGACGCCTACGATGCCCTCTACCAGGTCGCGGATCGGGGCGCAGTGGTTCGGGACGCCGCACAGGCCGCCATGCGCGAGGCGGTGGGAAAGGAGACGGTGGACGGGGTGTTGCGCGAGCGCCGTGCGGCCCTCACCGACGAGGCGCATAGGCTGCTGCAGGAGATCCTCGACTCCTACGGGGCAGGTCTCGACATTCGCAGCGTTCAGCTGCAGAACGTCCAGCCCCCGGCGCCGGTGCGCGAGGCCTTCGCGGACGTCCTCAAGGCCAACCAGGATGCCAGCCGGCTGGTCAACGAGGCGGAGGGCTATCGGAATAGCCAGATTCCAAACGCCCGGGCGGAAGCCACGGAACTCGCGGAAGCGGCCCTGGGCTACCGGGACGCCACCATCGCGCTCGCCACAGGTGAGGCCCGGCGCTTCCAGGCTCTGGCCGGCGAGTACCGCAAGGCGCCGGAAATCACGGCGCGCCGCATGCACATCGAGACCATGGAGTCGGTGCTCGGAGGAGTCGAAAAAGTGATCGTGGACCCGGGCAGCGCCGGTCTGCTCCCCTACCTGCCGCTGGACCTGCGCGGAAGGGGGCAGCCGTGAGGCGCCTGTTGCGCGTTCTCTTGATCCTCCTGTTGCTATCGCTGGGGGTGCTCGCGGCGGGCAACCGGGGCTGGGGGCCCTTCGTGGTCACGCAGGAAGGTGAGAGCAAGATCGTCTTCATGCTGGGGGACGTCTGGGAGGTCACCCAGCCCGGGCTGAGTTTCCGCGTCCCGCTGCTACAGAGCGTGGAGACCTACGACACCCGCTGGCTCTACCTCAACACCGAGCCGCTGCCCATCCAGACCCGGGACGGCGAGGAACTCAATGTCGACAACTACGTGATCTGGCGCATTTCGGATCCTGTGGAGTTCCGGCGCGCATTCCGCTCGCAGATGAGCAACGCCCGGGCGCGCATCGACCGGGTGGTGCGGGATGACGTCCGCGAAGTGATCGGCCGCCATACTCTTCTCGAGGTCCTCGAGGTCCGGCGCGGCGCCATCATGCGCGAGATCGCGAAGAATAGCCGGGACGGGCTGGCCACCGAGGGTGTGGAGATCGGCGACGTGCGCATCAACCGCACCGAGTTGCCCGAGGGCACCGAGGAGAGCGTCTACGCGCGGATGCGCACCGAGCGCGAGCGGCTGGCCAAGAAGAGCCGGGCAGAAGGCGACGAGCGGGCCCGCCGCGTGCGAGCCGAAGCGGATCGAGAGGCCGTGGTGATCGTTGCGAACGCCACGCGCGACGCGGAGATCATTCGCGGCGAGGGGGATGCGCGCGCGGCGGCGATCTATGCCGAGGGCTACTCGAGGGATCCGGCCTTCTACGCCTTCTCGCGAAGCCTGCAGGCCTACCGGGCGACGCTCGGGGAGCGCGCCACCTTCGTGTTTTCCCCGGAGTCGGAGTTCTTTCGCTACCTCGATGGTGCCGGGCCCGCTTCCGGGGCTCCGTGAGCCTCAGCGCCCCATCCGTAGGAAACGCCAGGTCCCGTAGCCCGCGAAAGCCCCGACCACCAGCCAAGTCGCAGGGGCGGCCGCGCTGGGACCGCTACTGGCCGAGAGGATCGCCAGGGCGCGCGCCGTGTAGAAGAGCCCGACGACTCCCAGGCCTTGCAGCGCGGCGAAAGCGATGCCCTGGCGGCCCACCCCGAAGCCCAGGGGCAGGCCCAGCAAGGCAAAGAGCACGACCGAGATGGGCTCCGTGAGCCGGCTGTGGAAGAGCAGGCGGGGGCGTTTCGCGTCGCGACCGTCCCGGGACAGGGCGTCGATATAGGCGCGCAGCCGCAGCAGGGAGAGCGCCTGGGGATCGGCGTTCAACAGCGCGAGATCACCGCGGGTGCCCAGTTCCAGATCGATCTCCGACGCGATGTGGGTGGTGGGCGCCGATTCCGGCCGACCCGTGTCGAAGCGCCGGATGGTGGCATCCCGCAGCCGCCAGGCGCCGTCCGGGAGGATCTGGGCGCTGCTCGCCGAGATCCGCCGCAACAGTTCCCCGGCGCGGGTTCTCTCGAAGACCTCGACACCGTAGAGGCTCCGACTCTCCCGGTCCGCGCTCCGGACGTTGTAGAGAAAGGCTCCTTTTCTGTACCAGAAGGAGGACCGTGCCTGGAAGAGTTGCTCCTCCTCGTCGTGGCTCTTCTGAGCATGCAGTGTCCGGGAGACGTCGAGGACCCAGGTTTCGTTGAGGAGGAGCGTGGCAGCGGCGACGAGAGCGGCGGCGCCGAGCAGGGGAGTCGCGATAACCTGAGGTGAGATTCCACCGGCTTGCAGGGCAAGGATCTCGTGGACCCGGGCGGGCAGCGCGAAGGCGAGAAAGGCCGCGCCGAAGGAAGCGAATGGCGCCAGGTAGGAGAGATAATAGGTGGGGATCCGCAGGAAGAGGTAAGTGCCGAGCCCCAGGAAGCCGTCACTGGAGTCGAGAAAATCATCGAAGTTCAGCATCATCTCCACGATGGAGATGACCAGGATCGAGGCGAACAGGATCGCGAGGTAGAAGGTCAGGTAGCTCGCGAGGAAGCGCCGCGAGAGGATCTTCACCTGAAGGAGCGTAGCAGCATTGCGTGTCATCGCGGGAAGCGAAGCGGATCAGACCCGCTTCGAGGATGCAGTGGTCACCATCGGGAACTTCGACGGCGTGCACATTGGGCACGTGGCGATCCTTGGTACGGTGGTCGAGCGCGCCCGGGCCCTGGGTGCGGAGGCCGTAGCACTGACCTTCGATCCACATCCCCGCAAGGTCCTTCAGCCCGATGCGGCGCCGGCCCTGCTCACCACTTTGGAACAGAAGCTCGAACTCTTCGAGCGCGCGGGTCTCGACGCGGTGGTCCTCGAGCGCTTCACGCTCGATTTCTCGCGCACGCCTCCGGAGGTCTTCATCCGCGAGCGGTTGCACGAACGGCTTCGTCCCCTGGAGGTCTACGTGGGTTACGACTTCCACTTTGGCCACGATCGCTTGGGCTCCATGCGCCTGCTCACGGAGAAGGGCCCCCAGCTGGGCTTCGCGGTAACGATCATTCCCGAGGTGCGCGTGGGCACGGGAGACGTCAACTCCAGCCGGATCCGCGAGCGCCTCGCCGAGGGCGCGATCGAGGACGTGAGTGTGATGTTGGGCCGCGCCTACAGCGTGCGCGGACGCGTCGTGGAGGGCGATCGACGCGGCCGGGAGATCGGTTTTGCCACCGCGAACCTCGCCAGCGAGAACGAATTGCTACCGGCTGCGGGGGTCTACGCGGGAGATCTCACGCTGCTCGACCCGGGCAGTCCCGACGCTGGAGAGCGGCTTTCGGTGGTGACCAACGTGGGCCATCGCCCCACCTTCCCGTCGGCCACGGGCCTGCTCGCCGAAGCCCACGCCATCGACTGGGAGGGAGATCTCTATGGCCGCCGGGTGGAGATCTCCTTCCGCCGGCGCCTGCGCGAGGAGCGCAAGTTCGACGGAATCGATGCGCTGCGGGCGCAGATCGCCGCTGACGTCGACGAGGCCCGCAGGCTCCTGATCTCCGACTGACGGGCTTCGGAATCGGGCGCCCGCCGGGGTGGGGCGCCCGGGTGGTCAAGCCCACGACGCATCGCGCCGATGTCTCTGCGGACTCCGAGTGGGCCGGGACGGCTTAGGGCGCGCGGCCTCTCGTTCACGGAGAGCGGAAGTTTGCGCTGGGATCGTTGGAGGATGCGGTGAACGAGCAGATCGGCGAGCTACTCGTCAAGGAGAAGCGGATCAGTGCAGAGCAGCTGAACGAGGCTCGCTCGGCCGCCAGCGCCAAGGGCTCCCGGCTCGGCCACCAGATCACCAAGCTCGGCTTTCTCGAGGAAGGCGAACTCAGCGAGTTCGTGGCAGGCCAGTACGGTGTGCCCTGCATCGACCTCGACGATTTCGAGATCGATCGAGGGCTGCTCGAGCTGGTGCCCGAGGAGGTCGCCACCAAGCATACGGTGGTGCCCGTCAACCGGGCGGGCTCCACGCTGATCCTGGCCACCGTGGATCCCTCGAACATCGCTGCCATCGACGACATCCAGTTCCGCACTGGTTACAACATTCAACCCGTGGTGGCCCCGGAAAGCGCCATCCGGCGCTGCATCGACGCCCACTACGATCAGTCCTCCTCCCTCGAGGAGGTGATGGGCGATTTCGACGACTCCGACATCGACCTGGTCCACGGTGCGGAGGACGTCGACACCTTGGAACTCGAGCGGGCCTCCGAGGACGCTCCGGTCGTCAAGCTCGTCAACCTCATCCTCACGGATGCAGTGAAGAAGAGCGCATCGGACATTCACATCGAGCCCTACGAGAAGAGCTTTCGCGTGCGTTACCGCATCGACGGGGTTCTCTACGAAGTGATGACGCCCCCGATGAAGCTTCGGAACGCGATCCTTTCCCGCGTGAAGATCATGGCGGAGCTGGACATCGCGGAGCGGCGGCTCCCTCAGGATGGCCGCATCAAGCTGAAGATGGGGCGCGGGCGGGAGATGGATTTCCGGGTGTCGGTGCTGCCGACCCTCTTTGGTGAAAAGATCGTTCTACGGCTGCTCGACAAGTCCAACCTGCAGCTGGACATGACCAAGCTCGGCTTCGAGATTCCCCAGATCGAGTCCTTCCAGCAAGCCATCCACCAGCCGTACGGGATGGTGCTGGTCACCGGGCCCACGGGCTCGGGCAAGACCACCACGCTGTATTCGGCGCTCAGCGAACTCAACCAGATCAGCGACAACCTCTCGACCGCCGAGGACCCGGTGGAGTTCAACCTCACGGGAATCAACCAGGTCCAGATGCACGAGGAAATCGGGCTCAACTTCGCGGCGACCCTGCGTTCCTTTCTGCGCCAGGACCCCGACATCATCATGGTGGGAGAGATCCGGGACTTCGAGACAGCCGAGATCGCCGTCAAGGCTGCGCTCACCGGCCACATGGTGCTTTCCACGCTCCACACCAACGACGCCCCTTCCACGGTGAACCGGCTGCTCAACATGGGCATCGAGCCCTTCCTGGTGAGTTCCTCGGTGAACTGCATCGTCGCCCAGCGGCTTGCCCGCAGGGTCTGCGAAGACTGCAAACAGGCCGAAGAGGAGATCCACGCCGACGAACTGATCGCCGCAGGGATGGATGCCAGTCGAGCGGCGGAGACGGTGGCCATGAAGGGTAAGGGCTGCCGAAGCTGTTCGGAGACGGGCTTCCGGGGTCGCGTGGCCCTCTACGAGGTCATGGAGATGAAGGACGAACTCAAGGAGTTCGTGCTCAATGGCGCCTCGGCCCTCGAGCTGAAGCGCGAGGCCATGCGCCTCGGAATGACCAGCCTGCGGCAGAGCGCGCTCAACAAACTTCACGAGGGCATCACCACACTGGGCGAAGTGCTCCGTGTGTCGGCTGCGGATCAGAGCGAATAGGAGTCCTGCAACGATGGCCAGCATGCACCAATTGCTCAAGACCATGATCGAGAAGAATGCGAGTGACCTCCATCTGACCGTCGGAACTTCGCCCCAGCTCAGGATCGACGGGAAGCTGCATCCCTTGCGCATGCCCCCGTTGTCGCCCCAGGAGACCAAGCAGCTCTGCTATTCGGTGCTCACCGATGCCCAGAAGCACAAGTTCGAGGAGCACAACGAACTCGACCTTTCCTTCAGCGTCCAGAAGCTCTCCAGGTTCCGGGGAAACATCTTCGTGCAACGCGGCAACGTGGCGGGAGCCTTCCGCGCGATCCCCTTCAAGATCCACAGCTTCGAGGAGCTGGGTTTGCCCGGAGTGGTCGCCAAGCTGGCCCAGAAGCCCCGGGGGCTGATCCTGGTGACGGGCCCCACGGGTTCGGGGAAGTCCACGACGCTGGCCACCATGATCGACAAGATCAACACGGAGCGGAACGAGCACATCGTCACCATCGAGGATCCCATCGAGTACCTGCATCCCCACAAGGGCTGTGTGGTCAACCAGCGCGAAGTCGGCGCGGATACCGAGAGCTTCAAGGATGCCCTCAAGTACATCTTGCGGCAGGACCCGGACGTGGTGCTGATCGGGGAGATGCGGGATCTCGAGACCATCGAGGCAGCGCTCACTCTGGGCGAAACGGGCCACCTCTGCTTCGGAACCCTGCACACCAATTCTGCGGCCCAGACCATCAACCGGATCATCGACGTCTTCCCCTCCCACCAACAGTCCCAGGTGCGCGCGCAGCTCTCCTTCGTGCTCGAGGGTGTGCTTTGTCAGAACCTGCTGCCCCGGGCCAACGGCCCCGGCCGCGCGATGGCCCTGGAAGTGATGGTCCCCAACGCCGCCATCCGGAACCTGATTCGCGAGGACAAGGTTCACCAGATCTATTCCTCGATGCAGGTGGGCCAGGAACGTTTCGAGATGGAGACGATGAACCAGTCACTCCACGACCTCTGCAGGAAGCGGATGGTGAGCCAGGAGGACGCGCTCGGCCGCAGCCCCGACCCCGCGGAGCTTCGCAAGATGCTCGGCATGGTCGGGGCGGAGTCGACACAACGTGGGCCGCAGGCCGCTTAGGCGGCGCGGTCGCGACGAAGGAGGCAGCGAGATGCCGATCTACTTGTGGAAGGGCCGGAACCGGCAGGGCGAGGTGAAGAAGGGCGAGATCGACGCCGCGGATGCGGCGGCGGTGACCATGCAACTCCGCGCCCAGAGCCTGATCCCCGTCTCCGTCAAGAGCAAGCCCAAGGACATCAGCGAATACCTGCCCTTCTTGCAGGAGCGCATCAAGACGCGGGACCTGGTGGTCTTCACCCGGCAGTTTGCCACGATGATCGACGCGGGCCTGCCGCTCGTGCAGTGCCTGGACATCCTGAGCAGCCAGAGCACGAACAGCACCATGAAGCGAGTCCTGCGCGAAGTGAAGAGCGACGTGGAACAGGGCAGCACCTTCGCGGATGCGCTGAAAAAGCATCCCAAGCCCTTCGACACCCTCTACGTGAACCTCGTGCAGGCGGGCGAGATCGGCGGGATCCTGGATACGATTCTCAACCGACTGGCCGTCTACCTGGAGAAGGCGGACGCCTTGGCACGCAAGGTGAAGGGCGCCATGGTCTACCCGGGCACGGTGCTCACCGTGGCGATCGGCGTGATGGTGTTGATGCTTCTGAAGGTGATTCCGACCTTCGAGAAGATGTTCTCCGATTTCGGTGGCGAACTCCCCGGTCCCACCCAGATAGTGGTGAACATGAGCCACTGGCTGCAGGAGTGGGTGGGGGTCTTCGCGATCGGGATCGCGCTGATCGTGGTCTGCTTCCTCCAGGCACGGAAGCGGTCGCGGAAGTTCCGAAGGGCAACAGACCGTATCTTCCTCAGGCTTCCCGTCTTCGGACCGCTGCTCCGCAAGGTCGCGGTGGCGCGGTTCACCCGCACGATGGGCACCATGATGGCCAGCGGCGTGCCCATTCTCGACGGCCTCGAAATCGTATCGAAAACGGCGGGCAACGTGGTGGTCGAGGAAGCGCTGATGCACGTGCGCACCTCCATATCCGAGGGCAAGACGCTCGCTGAGCCCCTCGCGGAGTCTGGCGTCTTCCCCGGCATGGTGGTGCAGATGATCGCAGTCGGGGAGGAGACCGGCGCCATGGAGACGATGCTCTCGAAGATCGCCGACTTCTACGACGACGAGGTCGACGCTGCCGTGGACGCCCTCACCGCGCTCCTCGAGCCGGTGATGATCACCTTCCTGGGGGGCGCAGTCGGCGGGATGCTGATCGCGATGTACCTGCCGATCTTCAAGATCGCGGACACCATCGGCTAGAAGAACCGGCTCGAGGGGGGTCTCGGTCGGCTGGGACCGCCTAGTCCTCGGAGATCTCGTGCGACTTGAGCTTGTAGAGCAGGGCGCGGTGACTGATCTCTAGCTTTCGCGCTGCGTGCGTGCGGTTGCCATCGCTGGCCGCGAGCGCGCGCAAGATCAGCTCACGTTCGAAGATCTTGCGCGCCGGCCGCAGTGCCAGCCCCGAATCGGACCCGCTCGTCGCGGAGCCAGGGAGCGGCAAGCAGTCCGGGGGGATCCCCTTGGAGATTTCCCCGCGCGCGGTCGCTGCCATCACGCCTCGCTCGATCACATTCTCGAGTTCGCGCATGTTTCCGGGCCATGGGTAATCCACGAATCGAGTCAGCAGGTCGCCGGTCAGTGCGGGGAGTCGCTGGTGCTCCCGGCCCCGGGCGACGGCGAAGAAGTGATCCACCAGCAGCGGAATGTCCTCCCGGCGTTCCCGCAGGGGTGGCACCGAGAGCACGCTTCCGCGCAGCAGCTCCGCGAGCTCATCGGCCGGCGCGTTCGTTTCGGGAGAGCTTGCGCCCATTAGCCGCAGGTCGAAGGGCCCGGACGAAGGTCGGGGCCCCTGCGGGTCCTGTTTCCGGGCCAGGCGCCGCGCGAGCAGGCGACGCAGCGTCGCGGGCAGCCGGTCGACCTCGTCGAGATACAGGCTGCCCCCCCGCGCCTTCTCCAGCAGTCTCCCGCCGCGCAGCCGTTCGCCCCGGTTTCCTTCCTTCGACTTGCCGAAGAGGAGGAGATCGAGTTCTGCTGCGTCCATGTGGGTTGCGTTCACGTGAAGGAAAGCTGCATGCCGGCGAGAGCCATGTGCATGGATCATGCGCGCCACGGATTCCTTGCCGACCCCGTATTCCCCAACCAGCCGCACGGGCGTGTCGAGGGCCGAGATTCCTTCGACCTCCTCCATCAGGTGGATCATGGCCGAGGAAGCGGCCACCAGGGGCCGATGCATCCGCTGGTCTCGTACCTCCCGCTCGAGCAGCAGGGTCGCTCCGCGCCGCTCGCGCTCGCGCGTGGTGCGACGCATCACCAGCAGGAACTCGTCCCGGTCAAGGGGCAGCCGGAGGCACTCCAGGATCCGCCAGCCGATCAGGGTCCCGGCGCTCTCGGCTCCACGGGGTAGGCCCAGCCCGACCACCGGGCACTCGCCGACTTTCTTCGCGAGTCCGGGGAGCAGGGGTCGCCCCGAACGTTCCTCGAGCCCGGAAGCGCAGAAGATGGTCCCATGGACGCGTCTGCCCAAGGCTTCCCGTGCGCTGTCGGCGTCCGTTGCCACGTCGATCGGGTGGCCGAGGGCTGACAGCCATTTCGAGAGCGTCTCGAGAACTCTTCGATCCGGCTCCACGACCAGTACTGCGGCGGGCATGCTCCCATCTATCGGCGGAGGGGGGGCGGGGCTGAGCACCCCACTCGAAGCTGCGAGCTTCTTGCCGAAAAGACGGAAGGGCCCTCGCCGCCAGCACTTTTTCGACCCGGCAGGCGAGGCCCCTTCTCAAGCGGGCATTCCCACCCGCCGATAGCGGAGGGGCCGGTGCGTAGGCCTGACGTCCGGTCTTCGTCAAACGGAGGGAGACATCTTGCAGAACAACGTCCGGCGATTCCGAGAAGCCTTGATGATGACCAAGGCGGAACTTGCGCGAAAGGCCGGGATTTCGGCACTGACCATCGATCGCATCGAGGGCGGGCGCCCCTGTCGCCTGACCACCAAGCGAAAGATCCTCGCCGCGCTGGGCTTGGGCGTGGACGACCGCGACCGGGTCTTCGGCGCGGCATCGCCTTCCAAGGAAATTTCATCGGAGCAGACGGACATCGAAGTCCCGTTGCTCTGGAAGAGCGGAGGCGGCGTACAGTGAATCTCTCTCTTCCCTTCTTTGGTCGCAGTAAGTCCATCGTTGGTCTCGATGTGGGATCTTCGGTGGTGAAGGCAGTTCAGCTGTCCTCGAAAGGCAGGGGCAACAACTTCGAGTTGACGCACTTGGGGGTCGCTCCAGTCCCTGCGGAATCCATCGTGCAGGGCGCCTTCCTGAACGCAGGTGCCATCTCCGCAGCGATCCGCGAAGCCGTGGACTCCGCGGGGATTACCAGCACCCAGGCTGCCGTGGCTGTCTCCGGCAACTCCGTGATCGTCAAGCGTGTCCATATGCCTGCGATGTCTCCGGAGCAGCTTCACGAGCAGATCGGTTGGGAGGCCGAGCAGTACATCCCCTTCGACGTGAACGAGGTCAACCTGGACTTCCAGATCCTCGAGCCCGATGCCGGGGATGGCCAGATGGAGATCCTGTTGGTGGCCGCCAAGCGAGACCTGATCGATGACTACGTCCAGGTGGTGGCCGAGGCGGGGCTGACGCTCACCGCCATCGACGTCGCCTCCTTCGCGCTGGGCAACGCTTTCGAAGCCAACTACGAGAGTTCGGAATCGGACGTCGTGGCGCTCGTGAACGTCGGGGCCCAGGTAGTGAACATCAACGTCGTCTCCGAGGGCTTGCCGGCTTTCACGCGAGATATCAGCACCGCCGGCAACCAGTACACCGAAGAAATCCAGAAGACGCTTTCGGTGAGCTTCGAGGAGGCCGAACGCCTCAAGCTTGGTGGCGGGGGTGACGCGGGTCAGGAGATGCTGCCCCAGGAAGTGGGCCAAGCGATGCAGGCGGTCACCGAGTCGGTGGTGGGCGAGATCGGACGTTCTCTGGACTTCTTCGCGGCATCCAGCGTCGAATCCAGGATCAGCCGCGTCCTCCTTTCCGGCGGCACATCGCGGGTTGCTGGCTTCGAGGAGGCATTCCGGCAGCGCTCGGGGCTCCCTGTGGAGGTCATGAATCCCCTGACGCGCATGCTGCCCTCGAGTCGCTTCGACCAGGATTTCCTCGATTCGGTTGCGCCTTCCCTGGGTGTTGGGGTGGGTCTGGCCCTGCGGGAGGTGTCGGTATGATGATCCGGGTCAATCTTCTACCCGTACGCGAAACCCAGCGGCTCGCCGAACTCCGGCAGCAGGCCATGCAGCTCCTGCTGGCCCTGATCCTGGCGGCGGCGACCATCGGCTTCATCCACTCCAGCCTGAGCGACCGCATCACGCAGACCCGGCAGCGCGTGGAGCAGATGCAGTCCGATATCGATCAGCTCGCACCCCAGGTTGCCTGGGTCAAGGAATTCCGCGAGAAGAAGGCCGAACTCGAGCAGAAGCTCCGTGTCATCGATGGCCTGGAGGCGGCGCGGATCGGTCCCGTCCGGATCCTCGACGAGCTCGCGATCCACACACCGGACCGGCTCTGGCTCAAGACCTTGGAGAGCCGCGGCAGGGAGCTGCGCCTCTCGGGAGAGAGCATCGACAACGATCTGGTGGCGGCCTTCATGCGCGCGCTGGGCTCCTCTCCGAATTTCGAGTCCGTGGATCTGGAGAGTACGGAACAGGAAAAGAGCAGCGATGGAGATCTGAAACTTGTGCGTTTCAGTATCGATGCGCTGCTGGGGCGAACGCAAGAGGAGGCCGTGGATAGCGGCTCCGAAGGGTAGAGGTCGATCATGGACATTCCGGAACAGCTGCAAGAAAAACTCGAAAGCTTCGCCCGGCTCTCGAAGGTGGTGCGGGTGGGGATGCTCGTCTCCGCCATCGCCCTGCTGGTTGGCGGGTATTACTTCGGTATCTACCAGCAGGCCAACGCAGAGCTCAGCCAGCTCAAGGCAAAGGAACTCTCGCTACAGCGAAGACTCAGCGAAGTGCGCTCGGTGGCCGCCAATCTGAAGGCTTTCGAGAAGGAGCTGGAGGCTCTAGAGGAGCGCTTCACCCTGGCGCTTCGCAGTCTTCCGAACGAGAAGCAGATGGAGGTGCTGCTCACCGACATCAACAACCTCGGCAAGACGGTGGGAGTGGAGATCAAGTCCTTCAAGCGCCAGCCCGAGAAGCTGCACGATTTCTACGCTGAGGTGCCGCTCGCCATCGAGTTGGAGGGCAACTTCCACGACATCGCGCGCTTCTTCGACCGCATGGCCAAGCTCTCGCGGATCGTGAACATGGACGAGATCAAGATGCATGTGGCGTCAGAAGATGCTGATGGAACGGTAGTGACCGTGTCGGGAACGGCGGTGACCTACCGCTTCCTGGAACAGGTCTGAGGAGGCTCCGGTGAAGAATACGAAGCGACTGGGGGCCCGGTTCCTGGGCAGCGCCGCGATTCTCGTCGGCCTGGCCTGTGATCAACCGCAGGTCGCCGGCCCCTCTGTGGCGGATTTCCAGGCGGAGCGCAGCGCGATGAAGGAACAGATCGCGGAGAGCCCGAAGCCGGCGGCGAATCCCGCTGCCGTGAGCGAGAGCGACGTAGAAGCGGCGATCACCGCGCAGACTGCTTCCTACCGCTACGACCCCACGGGCAAGCGCGATCCCTTCCGAAGTTTCATATGGGAGCGTCCGGAGATTCTCGCGGGTGAGCCGACTGAAGGTCCCCTCGAGAAGTTCGATATTGGACAGCTCTCCCTGCTGGCGGTGGTCTGGAAGACGGGTAACGCACGGGCCCTCGTGCAGGATCCCTCCGGTGGGAACTACATCGTCGCGGAGGGAGCACGAGTGGGGAAGAACAGCGGTCGCGTCACCCACATCGAGGACGGACTCGTCGTAGTCCGTGAGACCTACGTGGATTACCTGGGTCAGGAGACCCAGAAAAACATCGAGATGCGAATGCGCCGGAACGAAGGGGGATGAGTTTGATGCGGATAACGAAGACGGATCTTTGCGGGATGCTTTCGGTGCGTTGTCTCTGGGCGGCGCTGGGGGTCACCCTGCTGTTGCTATCGGCCCCGGTGGGGGCGTTCGAGGGCCCCGCGGACGACGGCGCTGCGGCGGTGGGTTCCTCCTCCAGTCAGGTCACCGGCGAGGTCTTCGCGCCCATGGCCGGGCCGGAGCGGGAGGAGCATCTGCGCGCGGTGAACGAGTTGCTCACTGAACTTGCTACCGGAATCGGCAGCGCCAGTCAGGTGACCGACGTGCAGGCCGTGCAACTCGAGTCGGGCACCATGATCGAGATTCGCGGCGACGGGCGTTTCAAGCACGTCGAAGAATTCGTACTCGAAAACCCCACGCGCCTGGTGATCGATCTGCCCGGGCTGCGGAGCGCGGTGAGGGAGAACCGCCTGGAAGTCGGCTCGCTGCATGCGCAGGCCGTCCGCGTAGGCGAGCACGCCGACAAGGTGCGCATCGTCGTGGATGCGGGAGGGATGGAGGCGCCCTTCGCGGAGCGTCAGATTCTTTCCGTGGAAAATGGCCTGATGATCATGATCGGCTCTGCTGAGAGCGCCGGGGATCTGGAGCAGACCGCGTCGTCGACCTCGAGAGCTCCGGTCTTCGAAGTCGAGGACACCGCGGCCACGGAGGAGACCGTGGCGGCCTACGAGAGTATGGCCGCGGATGAGATCGCGCTTGCCGAGGAGACCATGGCCGTCGACGAGATCGTAGCGGCCTACGAGAGCATGGCAGCGGATGAGATCGTGGTTGCCGAGGAGATCGCGGCTGTCGAAGAGACCGCGGCCACCGAGGAGATTCCGGCTGTCGAAGAGACCGCGGCTGTCGAAGAGACCGCGGCCGCCGAGCCGACTGTGGCCGCCGAGCCGACCGTGGCCGCCGAGCCGACCGTGGCCGCCGAGCCGACCGTGGCCCTCACCCACGACCACGACGCGGTCGCGCTTCGAGTCCGCTTCGTATTCCACCCCGTAGACGGTGGTGGCCACGGGCATCGGAGCCACCGGCTTGGCGTTCTCGCTGGCCACGGTCGGCTCGGCGGCCACGGTCGGCTCGGCGGCCACGGTCGGCTCGGCGGCCACGGTCGGCTCGGCGGCCACGGTCGGCTCGGCGGCCCGCCCGCTGGAGTACCAGACCTATGAGCCCAACGACGAGACCTTCGTGCTCTCGCTCGTGGGAGCGGCCATCGACCCGGACGCCGCGGTTCGCATTGCCCCCGAGTCGCCGGGCCCGGTGTCGCTGATAACCGCGTTCGAGCAGCCCGACGTCGCTCGACCCGAGGTGCGGGTCGTGATGAAGCGCGCCGCTGGCCTGACACCTGAGATCTCTCGTGAGGGGGCGTTGCTCCGGATCGATTTCCCGCGTGGCGGCGCGGTGGCGGTGACCCCTCCGGTGTTCGACATCGAGCCTGAGGACGCGTCTTCAACGCAGATCGCCGCGACGCACGCCCCCGCGCAGATTCAGGCGGCCGCGGTCCCCCGATCCGGGGGCGAGACGGTAGCCGAAACGATCATGCGCTCGGAGACTTCCGAGACCCAGGCGCCGGCGGCCCGAGCGCCGATTTCCGCGCCTTCTGCCGGACAGTCGAATGTCCCGGCGGCCTTGGATCCGCCATCGGCCATCGCGATCCTCAACGAGGGCGGCCTGATGGATGGCAAGCAGTACGTGGGACGGCGCATCTCCCTGGACTTCAAGGACGTTCCCATCGATGACGTGCTGCGCCTGATCGCGGAGGTCTCCGACCTCAACGTGATCGCTGGCGACGAAGTGGACGGAAGCATCACGGTGCGTCTGGTGGACGTACCCTGGGACCAGGCGCTCGACGTCGTGCTACTGACCCACGGCCTGGGCTTCGTGCGGGTGGGCAACGTGCTGCGCATCGCGCCCAC
Organism: Myxococcales bacterium; assembly: GCA_013215615.1. Lineage (GTDB taxonomy): Bacteria > Myxococcota_A > UBA9160 > UBA9160 > SMWR01 > JABSQX01. Next base: position 15,013 of record JABSQX010000043.1, read on the forward strand.
CACCTCGCTCGCCGAGGAGGAGGAGCTGAGGCTGCAGGAACGCCGCGCCAAGGAGGCCCTCGAGGATCTGATGGTGAAGCTCCAGCCCGTCAACTACGCGGACGCGAAGAACATCTCCTCGATGATCGCGCAGTTGCTGACCCCGCGCGGCACCGTCAACGTCGACGAGCGCACCAATACGCTGATCATCAAGGACATCCCCTCGGTGATCGACGAGGCCACGGCGCTCGTGAAGGCCGTGGACACCATGACCCCCCAGGTCATGATCGAGGCCAAGATCGTCGAGGCCAGCCTCGACTTCTCGCGCGAGCTGGGCAGCAAGTGGGGTTTTGGGACGAACCCGCTCACCGAGGCGACCATCGGCGGCCGCGACTTCAGGCCCTTCCCGGGCACCACGTCGAATGTGCTGGATCCGGTACTGGGAACTGGCGGCAGCGGTGTGCTCTTCGGCAACCCGATCACCTCGGCGACCACGGGCCTCTTCAACATGGCAGCCCACGTCTTCGACAGCAGGTTCAACGTCGAGCTGCAACTGCAGGCCGCGGAGTCCAATGGCGATGGCAAGGTGATCTCGAGCCCGAGGATCGTCACCTTGGACAACAGCGAGGCTTCCATCGAGCAGGGCGTCTCGATTCCCTTCCAGACCTTCGAGAACGGCGATGCGCAGCTCGAGTTCGTGGATGCGGTGCTGCAGTTGAAGGTGACGCCGCACATCACGGCGGACCAGAGCATCATCATGGACATCGAGGTCAGCCGGAACGCGCCGGACGACTCGGTGTTCACGCTGACGGGTTCTCCCGCCATTTCGAAGAACCAGGTGAAGACCGAGACCCTCGTCAAGGACGGCCAGACCCTCGTGCTGGGCGGCATCTACGTGATCGACAAGTCGGAGCGCCAGTCGCGGGTTCCCTTCCTGAGCGACATCCCGGTGTTGGGCAAGGCCTTCACGAGCAAAGAGGTGAGCGACAGCCGCAAGGAGCTGCTGATCTTCGTGACTCCGCGGATCGTTAGGACCCAGGAATCAGCCAGCTGAGATTCCCGAGCGGGAGCGGCGTCCGTTGGGGCGCCGCTCCTGCCCGTCTTGGGGCGCCAGCGTCTCATCGCCGGTTTTCGGCCCCGGAGCCGCCGGGCTTGGATAATCCCTGGAGCGCTCGCGCGTCCCTGCGAGGGAGCGCGCGCAGGGCCAGCTTGCTGTAGGCTGCGTGGGAGCGCTACGAGTTCGGCGGGATGATGATCGACGTGGATCGAGTCGCAGCCCGGGTTTCGCGGGGGCGGTGGGTCGCGCGTCCGGTTCCGCGGAGTGGCCCATGAGTTCGGCCCGGCCGCGCAACGTGCGGGTCTCGCTCGGAGAGCGCTCCTACCCCGTGCGGATTGGGACGGGTCTGCTCGACGGCCTGGGAGAGCTGGTAGCGCGTCGTACCGGAGCCCACCACGCCGTCCTGATCACCGTTCCCGGGGTGGGGCGCCGCTACGGCGCGCGCGCGCTGCGCTCACTGCGCGCGGCGGGGCTCCGCTGCAGCCGCGTCACGGTTCCGGATGGGGATGCCAGCAAGAATCTCGCCCAGGCCGCAGAACTCTACGCGGCCCTGCTCGCGCAGCGGGCGGACCGGGGCAGCGCCCTGGTGGCGCTGGGCGGCGGCATGGTGGGCGATCTCACGGGCTACGTGGCGGCCACCTTCCTCCGAGGCATTCCCTTCGTCCAGGTGCCTACCACCGTGCTGGCCATGGTGGATGCCAGCGTCGGGGGCAAGACGGGGGTGAACTTGCCCGAGGGCAAAAACCTGGTGGGGGCCTTCCATCAGCCTGCGGCGGTGCTCGCGGACGTCTCCACGCTGCGCTCCCTGCCTGCACGCGAGCGAGCTGCGGGTTTCGCCGAAGTGGTGAAGGCAGCGTCGATCTGGGATAGCTCCTTCTTTGCCCGCCTGGAGCGGCGGGCCGCGCCGCTCTTGCGTCTCGAGGAGGGCGCGCTGATTCCGACGCTGGAGCGAGCGGTTCGCATCAAAGCGGAAGTCGTGGGCCGCGACGAGCGCGAGCAGGATCTGCGCATGCTGCTCAATTTCGGGCACAGCATGGGTCATGCGGTGGAGACGCTGGAGGGGTACCGGGGCCTGCTGCACGGGGAGGCCGTCTCCATCGGGATGGTCTACGCATCGCGGCTCTCCGAGACTCTGGGCGTGGCAGAGGCGGGGATTGCGACGCGTCTCACAGCGCTGTGCACGAGCCTGGGTCTGCCCGTCGAGTTGCCCGGGTACTCGCGCCTCGCATACCGGAAGGCCCTGGGGGTGGACAAGAAGCGGCGAGACGACCGCATCCACTACGTGGTGCTCGAGCGCATCGGGGCCGCGCGCACGCAAGCCCTTACACCCGCGGAGATCGTGGCGCTGGTGCCACGCGGTGGGGCGGGGCCCAAGCCCGGGGGTCGGCGAGCCGATAGTCGAGGTGGAACGCGTTACCTGCGGGGGAAGTAGGATCCATGCGCCACCAGCCGGAGATCCAAGAGTCGGACAGCCCGCCGGGGGCGGCCTTCTCACCCTGTGGATTCGCGGCCGATGCCGAACGGGAGCGGCGAGACGGACGCCTCGCCGAGGCCGAGCGGGCTCTGCGGGTGGGACTCGAGAGCGAGCCGGAGTCCGCAGAAGGGCGCCTGGTGCTGGCTCTGGTGCTGCTGGATCGCGGCCTGGAACGGGCCGCGCAATCCGAACTCGAGCGGCTTGCCGAGCGGATGCTGGCGGGTTCCGGGGTCGGAGAGGTCTCGGGGCCGGTTTCCGAGGCCGAGATCGAGGCTGCAATGCAGCGCGCTGAGTTCGAAGCCTCGCTGGATGACGATCCTCACGGGGTGGCGAGCGCGGTCGCCCGCGAGTTCTCGCCGTCTCTCGAGACAGGGGAGGGGGCGGGCACCGACACAGCGGTGGTTCGGGGCGCCTTCGACACCCGGACCATGGCGGAGGTTCTCGAGGAGCAGGGCGACGATCGGGGTGCTGCCCGGATCCGGCAGCGCCTGGCCGCGGCGGGCGTGCTGAGCGGAGCGAACTCGGGAGGGCCGGGGACTGCGTCTTGGGCGCGCGCGGAGCTGGAACGCTGGTTGCAGAACCTTCGGACGAGAAAGGACGGATAGCCATGAGCTTCAGGGAAATTCTTCGAGGGATCGTCGAAGAGTGCGGGGGCGGGATCGGTGCCGCCCTGATGGGCAGCGATGGCGTACCCATCGAAGAGGTCGTGAGCGAGCGGCTGCCCGAAGGGCCTCTGTCGAAGGATATCTCCGTGGCCGGGGTCGAGTTCCAGCGCATCCTAGACGACATCCGGAAGGCTTCCGACGGGCTCGAGGCCGGGGCGCTGGAGGAGACGGTGGTGGTTCTCGACCGCATGTCGCTGATATTCCGGCCGGTGGATCCAGAGACCTTCCTGGTGGTGGTTGTGGCCGCGAATGGCAACCTGGGCAAGGCGCGCTATCTCATCCGCAGCAGCCTGTACGCGATTCGACAGGAACTCTGAGTTCCCGGTCGCGGGCGCGGCGGGCTCTTCCCGGCCTTCCCGGCCGGGTCTGGAGGCAGCATGGCGGAGCCCCTTCGCGTCCTCGTGGTCCACGGGCCCAATCTCAACACCCTGGGGACCCGCGAGCCCGATGTCTACGGCTCGTTGACGGTGGACGACATCAACGAAGAACTTGGCAAGGTCGCAAGCGGCGCCAACGCGGAACTGGAGTTCTTCCAGTCGAATCACGAGGGCGCGCTGATCGACCGGATCCAGGAAGCACGCTCCTGGGCGGATGGCGTTCTCATCAACCCCGCGGGCCTCACCCACACGAGCATCGCCCTGCGGGACGCGCTGGTTGCCACCGAGTTGCCGGTCGTCGAAGTGCATCTCTCCAACGTCCATACCCGCGAGACCTTTCGTCACCATTCTTACGTGTCGGGCGTGGCCCTCGGGGTGATCGCCGGCTTCGGGGCGTCGAGCTATCGCCTGGGCCTGCAGGCGCTCCTCGAAAGCCTCTCGGAGTGAGGGGCTCGCCCCCCGTCCGGTGCCCGTGCGAGGGGTCTGCACACTAAAGATCGTCTCCCGCTGGTCGATAGGGGATGGCGCACCGGTCCGATTCTGGTCCGTGTGCGCACCGGTGGCGAGCTTTGGCGAACAAGCGAAAGATCCTCGAGAACGCGCGAAAACTGGCCCAGCGGGGCTCCAAGGCCCGGGCCATGAGGCAGTACAAGAAACTGCTTCGCCTCGATCCCCAGGACGCGAAGCTGCAACTGGAGATCGCAGACGCGCATCGTCGTTGGGGCCAGATCAAGGAGGCCCTGGAGACCTACGAGCGGATCGCGGCCCAGTACAGCGAGGAGGGCTTCGAAGCCCGCGCGGTGGCCGTCTACAAGCAGATCCTGAACCTCGCACCCACCCACAACGACTCCTACGCGAAGCTCGCGGAACTCTACGAGCGAATGGGCCTCGTCGGAGAGGCCCTCAACTCCCTGCGGGTCGCCGCGGACGCCCTCAACAAGAAGGGCCAGCGGGTCGAGGCGCTGGGGCTGCTCCGTCGCATGGCGGCCATCGATCCCTCGAACACCACCAGTCGCATCAAGGTTGCGAACCTGTTGCGCGAGGAGGGGCTCGCGAGCGAGGCGCTCGCGGAGTTCGAGGCCCTGGCCGTGAATCTCGAGAGCCAGCAGGATTTCGAAGGCGCCGCCACTGCCTGCCGCTCGGTGCTCGAGATCGATGCGGACCACGCCGGCAGCTGCTTCATGCTGGCCCGTATTCTGGTCGCGCAGAAGCGATTCGCCGAGGCCGTCGAGCCGACGCGACACGGTATCGAACTGGATCCCGATGCCCCGGAGCACTACGAGCTGCTGGTGGAGGCGCTGAGCGGGGCAGGGCTCGAAGCCGAACTTCCGGATGTCTACACCCGTCTCGCGGATCTCCACATGCGACGCGGCGACGAGGAACGGGCCCGGGAGATCCGGCAACGCTACCTGGATCCCAGCGAGCTGGATCTCGGGGTCGAGATGGAAGCGGAGGCGGCTTCCGGAGCCGATGCCGCTCAAGCGGACGCGGATCTGCCCTCGATCCTCGCGCCCGCTGGTTCCGCGGAGCTGTCCGACGACCTAGCGGAGGCGGCCGTAGACCTCCCGTCCCTACGCGATGCGAAGGCCACGAGCGCAACGGTGCCGATCGAGGCGGCGCGGACCGCTCTCCCGGAGCTGGACCTCGAACGGCTCGTCGGCGAGGCCAGTGCGCTGCAGGGCGCGGGCAAGCACGCGCAGGCGCTCGAGTGCCTCGAAAGGGTGCTGGACGTCGACGCGGAGCACCTGCCCGCACTGGAGCGGCTCGGGGAGTTGCACGCGGCCATGGGAGCGAGCGAACTCGCCCTCGAGGCCTGGCAGCGGGCCGCCAAGAGCGCCCAGGAGGCTGGGGACGCAGCGCGATTCGAGACGCTGCAGGCTCGCGTCAGGGCGCTGGAGGGAGCTGCAGCCGCGAGCGGGGGTGATGTGTCCCCCGTCGATTCGGGCGGGCCGGAGCCTTTTGCCGGGGTCGTCGAGATCGAGATCGATGTGGAGGGAGAGGCGCCGATCGCCGATCCCGAGGGCGCTGCGATGGGAGAGCCGGGTGTCGGCGAGGAAGTGCCAAGCGTCGCCACCGACGCGGGACCGGGGCTCTCCGAAGAGCTCGAGGAGGCTGATTTCTACTTCCGCCAGGGCCTCTACCAGGAGGCGGAGGTCATCTACCGGCGGATCCTCGCTGCAGATCCCGAGCAGGCCAACGCGGTGTTGCGGATCGCGGAGCTCGTGACCCTGGAGGAGCAGAGCGGAAGCGAGGCCGCTGAGCCCATCGAAGCGCAGGAGCTTCCGGGAGCCGAGGCCCCCGCCATGGAAGCCGGGGGTTTCGATCTCGCCGCGGAACTCAGCGACGTACTGGATGACAGCTTCTCGGAGGTTGCCGCCCAGAGTGGCACCGACGACGGCTTCGCGACGGTCTTCGACGCCTTCAAGAAGGGCGTGGGTGAGACTCTTGGCGACGGAGATCACCAGGCGCATTACGACCTCGGGATCGCGTACAAGGAGATGGGCCTGTACTCCGACGCCATCGATGAATTCCGCGTCGCCATGAAGGAGTCCAGCAGGCGTCCGGAATGCATGCAGCTGATCGGGCTGTGCGCGCTCGACGCCGGGGACGCCACCACGGCCGTGGAGAACCTGGAGGCGCTGCTCACGGAGCCGGGCATCAAGGCGGATTTCGCGCTGTCGGTGCGCTTCGATCTGGGCCGGGCCCTGGTCGCGCTGGAAGCCCCGGATCGCGCGCGGCAGGCCTTCGAGGCCGTGGCCGCAGTCGATCCGGAGTTCCGGAACGTGGCCGCTCAGCTCGCGGAGCTGCCGCCGTCCTCGGAGCCGGCCGCCTCGTCTCGAGCGGAAGAGGACTTCGAAAACTTCGAAGATCTCTTCGCCGAGGATTTCGATGCGGTGGGCGCGGACTCCGCGCAGGCAGAGGATCCCCCGCCGGACGCGGAATCGCAGCGCGTAGGCATCGCTACGAATTCGGATTCCATCGGGGAGACGACGGGGGGCAGGATCGCCGTCGCCGTCGAGTCGCCAGGGCTCGAGCTTGCCGCAGACGCGGAGCCCCTCGACGTGGAGACTCCCAGCGAGGCGGAGCCGATCGCGGAGACGGCGAACGCGGAAGTCCCCGCAGCTCCGGCGCGGCCTCGCAAGAAGAAAATTTCCTTCGCTTGAGGTGACCTTGACGTGGAGTATCTGAAGCACTTCGGAATCGAAGACGATCCCTTCTGCAACGAGTCCCTGGAGTCCTTCCAGCTCGAGCTTTCGCCACAGACCGACGCCCTGAAGCGCCTGGAACGNGGTGTTCGCCAGGGGCGGCGCCTGGTGGTGCTACTCGGTGGCGTGGGTTGCGGGAAGACCACCGTCGCCCGGCGCCTCTACGAGGAACTCGAGGAGGAGCATTTTGCCGCCAGCATGACGGTGGTCCTGCAGGACCGTCCGGAGGCGGGCTGGATGCTCAACCACGTCGCCAAGTGCCTGGGCGTAGAGAGCGAAGCCGAGGGCCGGGAGGCACGCATCGCACAGATCTACGATCGCCTGGTCGCGAACCGGGAGGCGGGCCTGCAGAGCGTTCTCATCATCGATGACGCCCAGGCCCTGGCGAACCGAGATGCGCTGGTGGAACTCTGCGGACTCGTGAAGCTCGAGAGCGAGGATCGCGGCCTGCTATCGCTGGTCCTGGTAGGAAGTCACGAATTGGGGGATGCCATCGGCGCTGAAGCCGGCCTGCTCCACGAGGTGGAGGTGCGCGTGGAACTTCGAGGCCTCGACGCCGACGAGTTCGCGGGTTATCTCGCGGGTCGGGTGAAGGCGGCCGGAGGCGATCCCCGGATCCTGGCGCCGGACGCCTTGGCCGCGCTCGGCCAGTTCACCGCGGGGGCGCCGGGGCTCGCGAACGTCGTTGCCGACAACGCGCTCTTCGAGGCCTTCCTGCAGGGACGCTCCGAGATCACCCAGGCGGACGTGGTCCGCGCTCACAGCGCACTGGCCTGGGTGGCGTCGCCCGGATCGATGGGAGTGGGCCAGCGGACCAAGAACGCGGGCTTCCGTGACGGCTCCGTCTTCGTCTCGCAGTCGGACCTCGCTGAAGTCGCCAAGCAGGACGGCGACCTCGACGAGACATCGGGGGATCTTCTCGGCGGCTGAGAGGCCCCTTCGCACCGGCTCTGATAGAGTGGCTCCGCCGATCGGGGTCAAACGGAGCGGGTGACGTGAAGAGATCGCAGAAGCGCGATGCGCGCTTCGCGCGCGGACTGGTGGGGCTCGTGCTCAGCGCAGGCTTGGCTTGCGGCGCGCCCGACGTCGCGCCTCAGCCGAGCGCGCCCGAGAGCGGCCCGTTGCAGAAGCCCGAGCTGCCGCCGATTGCTGCGCTCCCCCCGCTCGAGCGTCCTGTCATCGCGCTCGAGGAGCTGGCTCCGATGACGCTGCCGGGGGTCGCGCTGGAACTCCCGCATCCGCCCAACCCGCCCGCAGCCGTGGGACCCGCTGCGGCAGGGGAGGGAAGCCGGATCTCCGGTGGCCCCCTGCTTGCGGCCATCGCACGGCAGGGCGGGGCGTGTGACGCGGTGTTGGAGCAAACAGAGGTCGCAGAAGGCGAGATCGAGGTCCTGTGTGCTTCTGGCCACCGCTATGCGATTCGCGAAGTGTCGGGGGCGCTGAGCGCTGCCCCACGTTGACGCGCTTGCCCGAGAATCTAGCGCCGGAGTACACAGGGGGCGCCCTCCAGCGAGCTATCGCATACTCCCGGCCGTTCGGAAACCGGGCGATCGGGAGGAGGATCAGGTGCCGTTGAAGGTCACGTTCGAATTGAGCGACAAGGATCTCCGCCATTTCAAGCGGGTGATGCGGGAGGCGCGCGAAAAGGCCAAGGATAGGCCGGAGGCGCAGCTCATCGATTCGGCGCGGCAGCTCCTCGCCCAGGTTCGCGAGGCTCCCTTGCCCAGCTTCATCGAGTCGCGGCTGCTGCAACTCGAGACCATGATCGACATGCTCGAGGACAGCGAGTGGAAGCTCACCGGAACGGACCGGGAGCGGGTCAGTAGCGCCCTCGCTTACTTCGACGAGCCCATGGATCTCATCCCGGATGCCGTTCCGGGCTTCGGCTTCCTCGACGACGCCGTCATGGTCGAGTTGGTGGTGCGCGATCTCAAGCACGACATCGAGGCCTTCGGGGACTTCTGCACCTACCGCAAGGCAGAGACGAAGCGACGCGGAAGGGAGAGCCAGATCAGTCGGGAGGAGTGGGTCGCCGCCAAGCGCAGCCAACTCCACCAACGCATGCGACGCCGGCGACGCTCCCGGAGCAGGACGTCCGCCCGGGGCGTTCGCACGCGCTCGCCCTTCTCGCTCTGGTAGGACCCGCTTTCAGGCAGCGCGCAAGAGGCGCCCCAACACGACGGTCTCGGGCCTGGGCTGCAGGGCCTGGACCGCGGGCAGGCGGGCGACGAACTCGTGTAGGCGAACCTCGTCGGACGCCGAGACGTCCACGAAGCGAAGAGCCAGGCCGCGCGGGCCGTCGTCCCGAGCGACTGCGGCCTCTAGCACCAACGCGTCCGCGTCGGCGCTGTTGTAGAGAGCGACGCGCACCCGCTGGCCCACCTGTAGATCCGGGTGGGGTCGCACGCGCATCCCGGAGCGGGAAAGATCGTGTCCCAACAGTGCGTGTTCGACGCGCTGCATCGAGTCGAGGGTGACGACTTCGCGATCGAAGGCCGTGCGGGGCAGGTCGCGGCGCTCCGCCCCTTCTCCCAGAGCGACGGAAGGTTGCGAGGCTCCAGCTGTCGCGAGGGGGTGAGCGAGTGGCCCGGTACTGCAGGTCCGAAGCAGCGCCGCCAGTCCGGCTTCCTCGTGGTCGTTACGCGGCACCCATTGCAGGGCCATCGCGTAGGGCCGCTGAGATTCGCGGCTCTGTGCTCTCTCCACGCGCAGGATGCGGGCCTGGAGNCAGAGGCGCTGCCCGCGCTTGGAGCGCCCGGGGATATCGAGTTCCACCAGCTGCGAGGCTTCCAGCGGGACCGCTGCGTGTAGTCGAGCCCCTTCTCCGGAGATCTCTACCAGCGTGCCGTGTCGGCGGCGCAGCGAGGAGCGCCAGCTGACCTCGGCGCCGAAGGGGAGCCGCGGGCTGCGTCGCTGGTCGTGCCCGCGATAGAGGGCCTGCTCGACGAGGAGCCGCAGTGCCTCGACGTGGACGCCGGGGCCCACCAGGTAGCGAAAGCCGAGCCGTGCCAGCTGCGCGGTCAGCGTTTCGGCCCCGTCCTCGGCGAGCGCGATGGTGACCACGCGATCGTCGGGGCAGAGAGAGGGCAGCGGCAGTCGCAGCGCGAGTTGCGCGGACATCACCAGCAGTCGTCGGGGATGGGGCCAATGGGGAGTCTCCGACGCCGCGACCCGGAAGTGTTCGAAGCGCGCTCCCGCCTCGCGGAGCACCCGCTCCACCGGGCCGAGATCGCCGGCGTCCAACAGCACGGCTTCGGGCTTCCGGGGCGCAGCGTCGGACTCGTCCCCGGGGCCAGTCGAGCCAATGCGCGGGCCTGCGGCATCTCGCTTCACGGCAGCGTTCGCGGCCGAGACGTCGTCGACGGCCTGGGGGAGGGGCTTCGGGGCTTTCGGGGGGCGTCGCTCGGCATCCGAATCCGCGGCATCGCGGTGCCGGAGAGGGCCCGCTGCTAAGCCCCCCATCGGCGTCATGCTGCCGCGACTTGAGGCCACGGCAGTGTTGTCCCGTCCCAGCGCCTCGTACGGCTCTCAGATGCGTTCCTGGACCTCCTCGAGGGTGAGGCCGCGGGTCTCCGGGGCGAAGCGGAGCACCAGCAGCGCTCCCAGGACCGGTCCGATGGCCACCGCGGTGATTGCCCAGGGAATGTTACCCGTCTCCGCGATCATCACTCCCATGGCCACCGGCGCCGCGATTTCGGTGATGCGCCCCATCAGGTTCGTCGTCCAGCCGTAGCCCGAGGCGCGGATCTCCGTGGGAAAGAGTTCCGAGGCGTAGACGTGGGTGGCGGTGTTGGCCGCACCGAAGCCGAAGACCGTGGCGATCATGAACACGTACTGGCCCCATAGGGTCGGGACCTGGTAGAGGAGCACGATGGAGAGCGCCGCGAAGATGTAGAAGCCCGAGCAGGTCCACTTGCGCCCGATGCGATCGATCAGCCAGCCCGCCACGAAGTGGCCCGCGACCCCGCCCCCGTAACCCCAGAAGACGATGTCTCCCACCTGCATGGCGGAGAGGCCCAGGTCCTCGCGGGCGAAGATCACCCAGTAGACCACCGACGGCGCGGTCACCATGTGCACGCAGTTCCAGAGCAGCGTCACGATGGCCGTCCGGCGCCGGTAACGGGGTTGCCAGGGGCGCAGCAGGGACTCGCGCCAGGACAAGGGGTTGCTCTTCGAGGCCTGGAAGCGGCGCGTTTCGCGCATGCCCAGACGCAGGAAGAGGATCAGGGCCAGGGGCAGGGCACCCAGGATGTAGAGCGCCCGCCAGTTCTCGCCGCTCGCCTCGAGGCCCAGCAGCCCTTGGAGCCAAGCCACGGCGCCGCTGCCGAGACCGTGCAGCCAGTTGCTTTCGGCGCCTGGGTCGAGGAGCACGTAGGGCTGGGTCTTGGCGATCAGCATCACCCCCACC
>JABSQX010000043.1:26278-32342 GCA_013215615.1 Myxococcales bacterium
GCCTCGAATTACTGCCAGCCCAGGGCGCGCGCCCGGGCGAGGATCAGGTCGGCACTGCCCCGGTACCCCAACAGGTCCGTGTTCAGCACCATGTGGTAGTTGGCGGGGTCGTTCCAGTCTCGCCCGTAGTACTCCCGGTGGTAGCGCTCCCGGTTGCGGTCGGTCTCGGCGAGCCGATTCGGGGCCTCCTCGGCGGGGACCCGGAGGCGCTCGATGGCACTGCGGAGGCGCGTGGCCTCCGGGGCCACCAGGCGCACGTGCAGCGCGTGCTCTTCGCGCGCCAGCACCGCCGCGGCCGCCCGGCCCACCATCACGATCCGGTCGCGGCGACCCAGTTCGCTGACGAGTTCCTGGGTGATGCGCGCCAACTTGAGTTCCGCGGGGTCCTCGATCAGTTCCGGGGCCGACAGCAGCTGCTCGGGGAGGGAGAGTGCCGAGGAGCGGGCCAGGCGCTCGAGGAAGCCGGGCACGCGTTCCTCCAACTCCGCGACGTCTCCGGCATCGAAGCCCGAGCGCTGGGAAACCTGGTCCACGAAGGCGTTGTCGACCACCGTCCAGCCCAGCTCTTCTGCCACCATGCGGGCAATCTCGGACCCGCCCGCGGCGTACTGTCTGGAGAGGGTGATGAACATGTCGATGGGCCTCGCGGTCGTTAGAGGTGCATCACAGCGCTGCGAACCTGGTCATCCAGGCCACGCAGGCGCCGGCTCAGGGCGTAGAAGACCAGGGAGACGGCCACCGCCAGCGCAGCGGCGGCTCCCAGGGCGATCGGAGCCCCGAAGGCGTCTGCCGCGGCGGAGACCGGTAGGACGCCCAGCATCGAGAGCGAGAAGGACATCATGATGAAGCTCGAAACTCGGCCCCGGACGCTGTCTGGGATGAGCAGCTGGATCGAGGCATTGTTCAGCGTTCCGAAGATGCTCACGAAGATGTTCGCGATCAAGATTAGCGCCAGGGCGGGGGCGAACCAGGGACAGAAGCCGAAGGCGATCAGCAACAGGCCGAAGGCGACGACACTTTGGATCATCAGGCGCAGGCGCGTCGCGTCGTTGCTTCGCGTCGCTACATAGACCGATCCGGCCACGGCCCCCGCGCCCGCGGAGGCGTTGAGGAGTCCCAGGCCCTGGGCGCCCACTTCCCAGACGTCATTGGCGAAGATCACCAACAGGGTCTGGAAGGGCATGGCGAGGAAGACGGGCACCAGACCGAAGACCAGCAGCTGCAGGACCAGGGGGTTGTCTCGCATGTAACGCATGCCGACGCGCATGTTCGAGAGCACGGATTCCGGTGGCCCGGAAGTTTTCACCGGCCGCTTCGAGAGGGGGAGCACCGCGAGGATCGCGATGACGTAGAGGCCCAGGTTCAGCGCGTAGACGCCCTCGATGCCCAGCAAGGGGATCAACATGCCCGCCGCGGCGGGGCCCACCACGCGGGTGAGGTTCATGCCCGCCATGTGAATGGCCACGGCCTTGCCGAGCATCTGCCTGCCCACGATTTCGGCGACGATGGCCTGCCGGGCGGGCATCACCATGGGGAACGTGCATCCCATCACGCCGGCGAGGACCACCAGGTGCCAGAACTCGAGACGTCCGTTCAGCAGCAGCAGCAGGATGCTCGCTTCCGAGAGCAGCGCCACGCACTGCGCGCTCAGGATGAGCCGCTTGCGCTCGATCCGGTCCGCCAATACTCCGCCGAGCGGTGCGAGGGCGAGCATGGGAATCGCCACGGCGGCACTCACGATCCCCAGGGCCATGGCGCTGCCGGTGAGTTCGAAGGCGAGCCAGGGGCGCAGGATCTGCATCGCGCCCATGCCCAGGAAGAAACTCATATTGCTGCCGAAGAGCCAGCGGAATTCGCCGTGCTGGAAGGGCGACGTGCGGCGCCGCTGTTCGGGCGCAGGGGCGGGCGGCATTTCGACGACCATGTGGGGGGAACTCTCGCACTTCGATCACGACCCCTGCGGCCTGGGCGGCCAGGAGAGTTCCCTAGGGGCTCGAAGGAAGGTTTTCCCCTGGGGGTGCAAGTTTTTATCGCCCATACGAGAAAAAAGTGCAAATCGGCGTGACACCTAACTGCCCGGACGACCACTTCCCTTACATGCTCGCAATCTGCGCATGGTGCAGGGCCCTGCTGTCCCCGGCGGGAGAATCCTCCGGCCCCGTCAGCCACGGCCTCTGTGCGGCCTGCCGCGACGCCCAGATGGCCGCGGTGCCCGCCCATCCGCCCATCGCGGCTCCGACGGCCCGCTCGCACTGAGCGGGTCGCAGCGCAGCTGGGCGAAGCCGCTCTAGATAGTGGCGGTATTGGGAGCCGATCGGCGCCCGGCCGACTTCAACGCCTAACCACCCTATCTCGTCCAGCCCTTCATCTCGGGGATCAGGCATTCGCCTGCGTCCCGAATGCTGCGCATCACCACCTCGTGGGGAAGCGGGCCCATCTGCATCAGGCACATCAGCCGGTCGACGCCGAGTTCGTGGAGGCGCATGAGCTTGCGGCGACAGCTGTCGACGTCGCCGATGATGACCGCGTCGTAGGGCTCGAGGGCCTCGAAGGCCTCGACGGGGTCGATTTTCTCACCGGCCAGCTGGCGGTTCATCAGGGCAATCACCGGGACGGGATCGTTCGGATCGAGATCGACGGGGGGCTGGGCCTGGCCTGGCTCGAGCATCGCCGGTGTGGCGCCCGCCCACATCACCGATTGCGCGCGGATGCTCTCGATCCAGTCCTTGCGGTCCACGCTGTAGACGTCCGGCTGCATGTTCATGAACCACAGGGCGGCCGCGCTGGCCTCGCTCGCGATCGCCTCCTCCCGCGTTCGCGCGCAGTGGAAGAAGGCGAACAAGGCGCGTTGGTCGTTCACGAAGGCACCGGCGGGATCGCAGTGGTCGAGGCCCCGCTGATAGGCGTCGAAGGCGATCGACAGGGTTTCGGGTGGAGCGAGTAGAAGGGTGGCGAGTACACCGACACCGTATTGACCGGCGCGCTCGAAGCCCTCGACGTGGGCAGCGGTGACCCAGAGGGGCGGGTGCGGTTTCTGGAAGGGTTTCGGGACCACGTCGCGGGGAGGGATCGAAAGGTGCTTTCCCTCGTACGCAAAGGGCTTCTCGGTCCAGAAGCGGGGAATCAGGCGCAGCGCTTCGTTGACCTGCTCGCGGGCTTCGTCCGCGTCGGTTCCGAAGGTCTCCCACTCCCGCGATACCGAACGTGCCAGGCCCAGTTCGAGCCGGCCCCGGCTCACGATGTCGAGGAAGGCCGCGCGTTCGGCCACCTGCAGGGGATGATGAACCGCGAAGGGGGCCAGCGTGCCCGAGGTTCCGAGGCGGATCTGCTCGGTGTGCTGGGAGAGCAGGGTCAGGAACATGTCGGGCGTCGAGCAGTAGCTGAAATCACCGGTGCAGTGATGCTCGACGCTCCACCAGCAGCCGTAGCCCAGCGTGTCTGCGAGCTTTGCCTGCTCGAGGGCCTCGGCGTAGAGGCGCGGCTCGTCCATTCCGTCCGGTTTCTGCAGCTCCGAGAAGATGTCCAGGATCATTGCGGCGCTTTCCCCTGTCTCGTTGCGCCTTCGCGCAGTCGATTCACAACCTGGCGCGACCCGCCTCGTAGTCTTCCATCAATCGAAGCGTCTGACGAGCGACCAGATTCGGTTGAAGGAGTCCCGCGGAGCCGATCCTCCCTCTGACCCCTGGAGCCAGTGAACCCCGCGAGCCATTGACGCCTTCGATGAACTGCCANAGCACCGCNTAGTACTGGATGAGGGGGATGTCGATGCTGCGCGCGGAAGCGGATTCGTAGCGCTTGGCGAGGGTCTCGAAGGGGATCGCCTTGGCCATGATCTCCGGTTCCTTGCGGCGCGAAAGCGGCATGCAGATGAACCCGAGGTCCTGCATGGGGGGCCCCAGCGTCGCCCGCTCCCAGTCGACGACGGCGGCGATGCGGGTCCCCTGCCAGAGGAAGTTCCCGAAGCGGTAGTCCCCGTGGACGACGACCAGGTCCTGCTCGGGGTCGCGCGGCGCCTTCTCCTTCAGCCAGGCCCCCATGTCGCGCCACAGTGGCACGCCCACGCCCGAGGCCCGGGCCGATTCGAGCAGCGGCTCGAGATAGCGGTCGACGAGCCCCGCCACGCGCTCGTCCGCGGAACCTCGCGGAGCCAGTGCGGCTTCGAGGCTCGTGTCCTGCCAGGGCACCCGCTGCAGGGCGGCCAGGGTGTCGATCATCTCGAGCCCGAGCGCGTCGCGCTGTTCCTGCCAGACCGGCCACCGCTCGACCTTGGTGATGTCGTGGGATTCGCCCTCGACGAAGGACGTCACGCTGAAGGGCCGCACGAAGACGGAGGGGTCCTCGGTCCACGCGAGCAACTCCGGGACGGGAACGTCGCTGCCAGCCAGTGTCGAGAAGATCGCGACGTCCTTGGACACGAGATAGGGGGCCAACGGACCGGTGGCAGGGGCTCGCTTGATGGCGACGCGATGGGAGCGGTCGTGCCCCTTCACCCGCAGGTCGAGGCTGACGAGGAAGGTCTCCCAGGAGGCGCCGCCCGTGGGACGCGCCGTGTGGGTGATGCGCAGATCGCTCGCCTCCGGAAAGGCTTCGCGCCCCAGAAAATCCGCGAGTCGATCCCAGGGTTCGCCGGACTCCATGCGTTCGGTGTCGGTGGTCATCCAGGCTTCCCCATCGCCGCCCTCATCGCGGCGAAGTCGGCGGGCACGAGCCTCGAGTGCCGCCGGATTGAGTGAGAGGGATCGGCGCGGTATCGTGGATCGCCATGTATACCACGCTCCGCGAGATGCTGGGGAGCGAGTTCCCCATCGTCGCCTTCAGCCACTGCCGCGACGTCGTCGCCGCCGTGTCGAAGGCGGGAGGCTTCGGGGTTCTGGGCGTTTCCGGTTACACGCCCGAACAGCTGAACATGGAACTCGACTGGATCGAGAAGGAGGTCGGCGACCGGCCCTACGGGGTGGACATCCTCGTCCCCGTCAAGTTCGTGGGCAGGGAGGAGGGGGGCCTCGAGGCCGCCAAGCTCGACGCGTTGATCCCGGAAGAGCACCGGCGTTTCGTGGACGCGTTGTTGCAGGAACACGGTGTTCCCACGATGCCGGAAGAGATGGTCCGCCGGGGAGCGACGACCTTCCAGCAGGACACGCAGCGCGAGTTGATCGAGGCCGCCTTCGGGCACCGCATCCGCCTGGTGGCGAACGCCCTCGGCCCGCCGCCGGACTGGATGATCGAACGCGGACACGAGGAGGGCGTGCTGGTCGCCGCTCTCGCGGGCAAGGCCGAGCACGCCCGCCGTCACGTGGAGGCAGGCGTCGACATCGTCGTCGCCCAGGGCTACGAGGCCGGGGGACACACCGGCGAGATCGCCACGATGGTGCTGGTGCCCGAGGTCGTCGATGCGGTTGCCCCGGTTCCCGTACTGGCGGCGGGGGGAATCGCGAGTGGCCGACAGATTGCTGCGTCGCTGAGCCTCGGGGCCCAGGGCGTCTGGACCGGCTCGGTCTGGCTCACCACCGAAGAGGCGGAAACCCACCCCATCGTGAAGCAGAAGTTCCTGAAGGCGACTTCGAGCGACACCATCCGCTCGCGCTCGAGAACCGGGAAACCCGCGCGCCAGCTCAAGACTGCCTGGACCGAGGCCTGGGAAGATCCCGAGAACCCGTCTCCCCTGCCGATGCCCCTGCAGATTCGACTGATCCAGACCGCCTGGCAGCGCATCGAGCACGGCGCCCACAAATCTCCAGGGGCCGAGGCCCTCGTCAGCAACTTCGTGGGCCAGATCGTGGGGTCGATGAACGAGGTCCGCTCGGTCCGAAGCGTCATCGAGGAGATGGTAGAGGGGTACATCGACACGATGGAGCGCCTCGACACCTGGGCTTCGGGCTGAGCAAAGCGACTCGCGCGACTTCCGCGCCTCGTCGGGCGGCCAGGGATTTCACGCAGCGTCGGATGCTTCGAAGTCCGTCGATCCTGCACGCCTGCGGGAAAAGAGTGGTATTGTGATCGAGCCAGCAGACGAAGGGGCGCGCGCAACGTGTCGGGCGCGCCAAATCGGGGGCGGGCAAGAGGG
>JABSQX010000044.1 GCA_013215615.1 Myxococcales bacterium
ATGTTCCCCACTCCCGCCACCACGGCCTGGTCGAGCAGCAGGTTCTTCACCGCCACCACGCGCTTGCGCGAGGCGGCGAAGAGCAACTCACCACTGACCTCCAGGGCGTCCACCCCCAGGCGATCCAGGCGCGGGCTGCTCTCGCCGGGAGCGAGCCAGAGCACCTTTCCGAACTTGCGCACGTCGCGCATGTAGACGCCCTCGCCCCCATCCTCGAACTCGAAGTGCAGGTGGGTATGGAGATCCGGCTCGAAGCGCAGCTGGGCTTCGGGAGGGAGCGAGGCCCGGGCCGTGGCGGAGAGCAGCCGCAAACTGGTGGCCGCAGCGGAGAAGAGCTGGCCCGTCATGCCCAGGTGCAGGAGCAAGCGCGAGTCATCGTCGAGCTGACCCACCAGGTACTTGCCACGGCGAAACAGTCGGTCGATGCAGCGGCCCCGGAGGGCCTCGCACAGCACTTCGGGTGGCGTCAGAAAGAAATAGCTCGCCTTCGTGGTGTGAAGCGCGCGGATGGGGCGTCCCACCAGCAAGGCCTCGATGCGCCGGCGCGTGATCTCGACTTCGGGGAGTTCCGGCATCGCCGCGCCCACAAGTAGCGCCGCAGCCCCGGGGGCGACACCCCCCGCTGGGTGAGGTCGCGGCCGGCACGCACCTGCTGATACGCTAGGCGCCCGCGCGTACCCCCGCGCCCGAGGAGACCCCCCGATGTCCACGCGCCAGCGCGCCCGAATCCGCCTCTCCGCCGTCTGTCTCCTGCCCCTATGGCTGGCGGCTGCGGCCGGCGCCAGTGACGCTGCATCGGAACGCGAGGCCTGTGCGAACCGCGTCGAAACCCGGCAGCCCCTCTTCGGCGAAACCCACACCCACACCGCCTACTCCTTCGACGCCGCCTCCCAGGACACCCGCAACACGCCCCGGGATGCCTACCGCTTCGCGCGCGGTGCCGAAGTTGGCCTGCAGCCCTACGACGCCGCGGGCAAGGGCATGCGCACCGCGCGCCTCGACCGGCCGCTGGATTTCACGATGGTCTCCGACCACGCGGAGATGCTCGGCGAGGTGCGCAGCTGCAAGGAAGCCGGCCAGCCCGGCTACGACTCGGACGCCTGCTGGTTCTTCCGCAGCAGCGGTGAACTCGGAATGATGTTCGCCTTCCGCACCTTGATCGGCCGCGACCGCTTCAACTTCTGCGGGGAAAACGGCGAACTCTGCCTCGAAGCGGCGGAACTCGCCTGGAAGGACATCCAGAGCGCCGCCGAAGAGGCCTACGACCGCAGCGATGCCTGTGGGTTCACGAGCTTCGTGGGCTACGAGTGGACGGCCTCGATCGGCGGCGGCATCAACCTCCACCGCAACGTCCTCTTCCGCAACGCCCAGGTGCCCTCCATGCCACTCTCCTGGGTGGAGACGCCTTCCGCTCACGATCTCTGGCTCGGCCTGCAGCGCGACTGCGTGGAAGCCGGCACCGGCTGCGACGTCCTCAGCATCCCCCACAACTCGAACATCAGCGGCGACGGCCTGATGTTCGTGAGCGGAAAGCTCGAGGACATGAGCGGTGCCGACATTCCCATTGACGTCGAGGACGCGCGCCTGCGCCAGCGCTTCGAACCCCTCGCCGAGATCATGCAGCACAAGGGCGACTCCGAGTGCCTGCTCGGCGGCGACACGGTCGACGAGGCCTGCGCGTTCGAGAAGCTCGACTACGACAGTTTCGCGGGCGTGCGACGCATCGGCGGCCCGGCACCTGTCAACGTCAACCCCCCGAAGCGCAGCGCCATGGTGCGGGAAGCGCTCAAGAAGGGACTGAGCGAGGAAGAGAAGCTGGGTGTCAACCCCTTCAAGTACGGGATCATCGCCAGCACCGACACACACCTGGGGACGCCGGGCCTCGCGATGGAATACGCGTCCAAGGGTCACGGCGGCGCCGGCATGAACTCCTCGACCGCGCTGCCCATCGGTCTGCCCGACAACATCGAGTTCAACCCGGGCGGCCTGGCGGTGGTCTGGGCGGAAGAGAACTCCCGCAACGCCATCTTCGACGCCATGATGCGCCGAGAGACCTACGGGACCAGCGGCACCCGGCCCACGCTGCGCTTCTTCGGGGGCTGGGACTACCCGGAGACGCTCTGCGACGCCGACGACCTGGCCGCCCAGGGTTACGCGGGAGGCGTGCCCATGGGTGGCGATCTGTCCGCTCCTGCGGGAGATGCCCCGGTCTTCGTGGTGTCCGCGATGCGCGACGCCGGAACCGCGAAGCGTCCGGGGATGCCACTCGACCGGATCCAGATCGTGAAGGGCTGGATCGAGGACGGCGAGACCCATGAGAAGGTCATCGACGTGAGTGGCGGCAAAGGCAGCGGCCGCGTGGACACCGCCACCTGCGAAACCTCGGGCCGGGGTGCGGACCAGCTCTGCGCGGTCTGGCAGGACGAGGACTTCGATGCCTCCCAGCGCGCCTTCTACTACGCGCGGGTGCTCGAGAACCCCAGCTGCCGTTGGAGCCAGCACCTCTGCGTACAGGCGGGCGTGCGATGCGGTGACCCCGAAACGGTGGGACCCGGCTACGGACCTTGCTGCGAAGAGAGCCACCGCCCGGTCGTCCAGGAGCGCGCCTGGAGTTCCCCGATCTGGTTCCGCCCCGACGCGGCCGCCCCCATGACGTGAGTCGAGGCGCTCGCAGGCGCCTCGTGGGACGGGGGGATGAAGCCTCCCCCTCGCTCCGCCAGCCACAGCTACTGCTGCTGGCCCTCGTCTCCGGCGTTCCCGCCCTCGTCTACCAACTCGTCTGGAGCCGCGAGGTGGCGCTACTGCTGGGCGGCCAGCTCGAAGCGCTCTCCTGCGTGGTCGTCTCCTTCTTCGGGGGACTGGCGCTGGGCGCCTGGCGTTTTGGTGCGCTCGCGGACCGAAGCTCGTCACCGCTGCGCATGTACGCCTACCTGGAGGCCGGGGCCGCGCTATGGGCACTGCTCTCGCTTCCGCTGCTGCGCGGTCTGGCCGGCTGGCTGCCTGTCGCGCCTTCCCCGCTCGCGCAGCTCGCCGTGGTGGGGGCCGCGGTGCTTCCCGCGACCGCGCTGCTGGGCGGCACCCTGCCCGCCCTGCTGCGCGGCCTCGCACGCAGCCCGGAAGAG
Source organism: Myxococcales bacterium (assembly GCA_013215615.1). Classification (GTDB taxonomy): domain Bacteria; phylum Myxococcota_A; class UBA9160; order UBA9160; family SMWR01; genus JABSQX01. The sequence continues at coordinate 3,123 of JABSQX010000044.1, forward strand.
GGAACGCGCGCCGCGGGATGGCTGGTCGGAGCCAATACCCTGGGTGCCGTGCTGGGCGTCGGCCTGGGGGTCCTGTCGATTCCCTCGCTGGGCTTGTCGCGCACACTCAGCGTGGCCACCGCGGGGGCATTGACACTGGGGGGAGCCGCGCTCTGGCTTTCGGCGCGAGCCGATGCCTTGGAAGCGCCGCGCAGCAACTCCGAAAGCCCGCGCGGCAGCGACGTTCCAGCATCGCTGCTCTGCGCCGCGGGCCTCGCGGGGGTCGTCACCCTGGGCTTCGAGGTGACCGCAGTCCGGATGGCGACCCTGCAACTGGGCTCCTCGCTCTACGCGGTCTCCGCGGTGCTCGCGATCTTCCTGCTCGGCCTCGGCCTCGGCAACCTCGCGCTGGCGCAACACGCACAGCGCACCCGTCACCCCATGCTCGCGCTCGGCTGGGCGGAGGCGATCGCATCGGCGTCGCTGCTCGCGGGCCTCTACCTGCTCGCGCCAGCCCCCATCCAACCCGCCGCCGGCCTGAGTGCCGCGACCCTGCTGGCGGTCTGTGCCGCCACGCTTCCCGCGACCGTCGCAATGGGCGCCGCCTTCCCCCTGCTGGTTCGCGTGGGCATGGGGACGCGCCGGGTCGCCGGGGATTTCGGGGTGGTGAGCGCTGCCAACACCGCGGGTGGTATCGCGGGAGCGCTGCTCGTTCCCTTCTTCGTGCTTCCGCGCATCGGTGTCGTCGGGAGCGCCGGCGCCTGCGCGGCCCTCGCCGCGCTGCTGGCCGGATTCTTTCTGTGGCGGGGCTCGCGGAAGCTGGGACGCGCCGGACTGCGCAGCGCGCTTGCAGCCGGGATCGTCTCCCTGGGCGCACTGCCCCTGTGGCTACGAGAGAACTCCGCACCGCTGCCCTCGCACCCCACGCGCCTGCTCTACGTCGCACACGGCGCCCAGGCCAGCACGGTGGTGCGCCACGTCGGGCGCGGGCGCGAACTCTTCGTGGACGGCGACATCGAGGCCGCCAGCTTCGGCCCGGCGCTCCGCACCGAACGGCTGATCGCGGTGTTGCCGCTGCTCGTACATCCCGATCCGAAAACCCTGCTGGAGATCGGCCTCGGCTCCGGGATCAGCCTGGGCACGGCGGCCCGCTTCCCGCTGACACGGATCGACTGCGTGGAGATCGCCCAGTCGGTGTTGGACGCAGCCCCCTACTTCGCCCCCACCAATGGCGCCGTCGCCACGGGCCAGGACGAGCGGTTGCAGATCCGCCGCGCCTCGGCGCGGGCCTTTCTCGCCCGCCACCCCGAGCGCTACGACGTGGTGCTCGCAAACACCCTGCACCCCTGGTCCGCGGGCGCCACGGGCCTCTACTCCGTCGAATACTTCGAACGCATGCGCGGCGCGCTGCGGCCGGGCGGCATCGCCGCACAGTGGCTGCCGGTGGAGCGCATCAGCGCGTCCAGCCTCGGCGCGATCCTGCGCACCTTCTTCGCGGTCTTCGAGTACGGGAGTCTCTGGTGGGGAGAGGGCAACCTGCTGGTGCTGGGCTCGCCCACGGCCCTGCCCGCCCTTGATGCCGAGCGCGTCGCGCAGCGGCTCGAACGCGCGAAGCTCCGGCTCCCGGAATTGGGCATCCGCGACCTCTCGGAACTGCGCGTGCGGCGGATCGCCAATGCCGCGAGCGTACGGGAGGTACTGGGAGACGCGGAGATCCTGCGCGACGATCTGCCGCGCCTGGAACTCGAGGGAGCAAGAGCACGAAACCTGCGCGCGCACGACCCCCTTCAACTCGTGGCGGAAATCGCGAATACCGCCGCCGGGCACGATCCGAAGCGAAACCCGATCACGCGCTGGCTCCAATCCCGCGCGGCCCTTGCCCGGGGAGAGGAAGCCCTGGCCGCCGAACTGGAGGAGGCGCTCTTCGCAGAGGGCTTCGGGCCGGCCCGCGAAGCCCGCGTGACACGCCGACTCGCACGAGCGCAACGGCAGTTCGCGAACTCAGAACCCGGGGCGGCGGCAGCGACCCTGCGCGAAACCATCGCGGAAGCCCCGGAAGCGCGCGACCCCCGCTTTGCACTGGCTGCACTTCGACTCGAGGGAGGCGACACGGAGTCCGCCGCGCGGGAACTCCGCGAACTCCTCGAACAACACCCCGAGGATGCCGAGGCCTGGAACCTGCTGGGCGCGGTGGAGAGCCGCGCCGGCCACTTGCGCACAGCTGCGAAGGCCTTGGATCACGCGCTTCGCGTCGACCCCTTTCTCCCCCAGGCCCTGGCCAACGCGGGACTCGTGGCCCTGCTGCGGGGCCAACGCGATGTCGCCCAGCGCATGCAGGCCCGGCTGCGGGCGTTGGCACCACTCGGCCCCCATCCCGAGGAACTCGCCCTGCAGTCCGCCATCGAGGACACCTTCGGGCGCTGAAGGGCCAGGCCCCGACAGGCTTCGCGTCAGCGGGCGAAGCGCCGTTTCTCCGGACCGATCCGCGCGACCAGGGGCGCGAGTTTTCCGGCGTCGAAGCCGTACCAGTCCGCGGCGTTGCCACCCAGGATCGCCACGGCTTCCGGCTCGGGCACGTCAAGCAGCGAGTCGCGCATACGGCTATCGGTGTTGGGCCAGGTGCCTTCCGGGTGCGGGTAGTCGCTGCCCCACATCAGGTTGCCGACGCCGATCTCGTGGCGAAGCTCCGCCTCCCGGGGCGCCACCATGGTGGCGACCCGGATATTACGCGCGAAGTACTCGCTCGGCATCAGGCTCAGGTGGCTCGTGTAGTCCCCGAGCTTGGCGTTGCCCGCGTGGGCGGTGGCCCGCTGGTCGAGCAACTCCAGGTAGGAGGGCACCCAGTTGGCGGTCCCCTCGGTGATCGCCACCTTGAGTTTCGGGAAGTCCTCGAAGACGCCACCCCAGATCAGGAAGGTGAGCGGCCGCGCCACCCACCAGGCCACCTCGGAGACGTAGATCCCCATGGCACCCCGCGGTATCTCGCTGCCGGGATCCGGGGGCCAGCTCCCGAAGTACTGTTCGCTGTCGGCCGGGCCCGAGTGGAAGTGGATCACCACCTCGAGTTCTTCGCAGACCGCCCACAGGGGACGGTAGACGCTGTGGTGATAGGGCGCGTGATCACCCCAGATTACGGGGATCATGATGGAGCCGAGCCCTTTCCCGCGCGCCCAGCGCACCTCCCGCACGGCCTCTTCCACGTCCCAGGTGGCGGGCACGATGGCGACCCCCTCGCGCCGCTCCGGGGCCATCTCCACCAGTTCCGCGAGCCAGCGGTTGTGGGAACGCGCGCCCGCCCACTGCAGCTCGCGATTGGCGCCCCGAGGCGACAGGCCAATGCCGGCGCCGAAGGGGGGCGCGTTCATCTCGGTAATGCCATCGGGAAAGACCACCTCGCCCGCGATGCCGTCGCCGTCGAGCACCCGGATACGGGCGTCGTGGTCCCAGGCTCCGCAGAGATCTTTCTCGTTTCCGCGCCGCCAGTCGTCGTTGATTTCCTTCACGAGGAAGTGCTCCTCGAAATCGCGAGTGATTGCGAGCTGCTGCGTGAGCGCCACGTCGAAGGCATCGCGATGCTGGGGATCCAGGTAGTCGCGATAGCCGCCGGGCGGAAGGCCCGCGTGACAGTCCGCGGAGATGACGAGGTGGCGATCCATGCGCTGCTCCTCCGAAGGGTTGCGGGGCTCAGACCCCGAAGGCGTCGGCGGTCGGACCGACCTCGCTGGCGATCTCACCCAGGCGCTTCAGGTCGAAGCCATAGACCCGAGCTGCGACGCCGCCCAGCATTTCCCACGCTTCCTGCTTGGGGACATCCGCGAAGCACTCCGCGAGCTTCCGGGTCGTGTGCGGCCAGGTGCCCTCCATGTGGGGGTAATCGCTGCCCCACATGAGCTTCTCGACTCCGATCTGATGGCGCAACGCGGTGACCTTCGCGTCCATGAAGGCGCCGCCGATGTAGCCGTTCTGCGCGAAGTATTCGCTGGGTTTGCGGGGCAGCTCTCGGCGCATGTGGCGGAACATGGGCAGCTCGTACTGCCCATCGAGTTCTTTGAGCGCGGGGACGATCCAGCCGGCTCCCTGCTCGGTCATCACGAAACTCAGCTCCGGGTGTCGCTCGAAGGCACCCGACCAGATCAGGTGATGGAAGGGGCGGTGCGCGTACCAGCCGATCTCGTAGAGAAAGATCCCGAGGGAACCGGGGAGGTTCCCGTAGTTGGGCGTCCAACCCGAGTGGGTGTGAACGGGCATGCGGAGATCCTCGCAGACCGCCCAGAGCGGCTCGTAACGGGGATGGTTGTAGTAGGGCTGCCCGTTGGTATCCACGGGCAGGACGATGCCACCGTGCACGTCGTGCTCGCGGAGCCAGCGCACCTCGGCGACGGTCTGATCGATATCTTCCACGGTGATGAGTCCGACTCCGGCGCGCCGCCCGGGTGTCTCGGCGCAGAAATCCGCCAACCAGCGGTTGTAGCTCCGGCAGCCCTCCCACCAGACATCGGCGGGCTGCTCGTACTGGTAGGTCATGAGGCCCGCCCCGAAGGGCGAAATCGTCTGCATGCTGCCGCCGGGAAAGATGACCTCGGCGACGATGCCGTCCTGCTCGAGTTCCTCGAGTCGGCGCTTCGAATCCCAGGCGCCGTCCATGCCCCCCTGCTGAATCGCGGCCTGGGTCTCGAAGTCGCCAACAGCCTCGTCGCCGTAGATCGCCGCACCCGTGTGGTCCGCGCGGCGCGCCATCAAGCCATCTACGTCGCCCACCCAGGCGTCATAGCGCTCGAGGTAGGCGCTCGACACGTAGCCCCGCAGGGTATCGGGCAGGGGTCCGGCATGGCAGTCAGCAGAGATCAGAAGATAGCGGTCCACGTGTAACTCCTCTTCAGTCCTTTCGAATCCCGCCGGCGGCTGCCGGGCGGTTCTCGATCATGTAGTCGGGGTTGCTCCTGCGCAGCATCGAGTCGGCGCGCTTTCTCACCATCTCGTCCGCGCGATCGGAGGCGGGGTGCATCCAGAAGCTTTCGTCGAGCAGGCCGCGGACCACGACGTCCGCCACTTCCGCGAGCGGCGTCTCCTCGAAGGGCAGGCCGGCATCCTGCATCTGCTGTTTGAGGATCTCGAAACTGGTGCCGGGTGTCGTGCGCGGTCGCTCCTGCAAGAGCTCTTCGGGCCGGTTTCGCTCGGAGTCGAAGATGCCCGTGCGCATCCAGTTGGGCCCGGGGTAGAGGACCGAGACCTTCACCTTGTCGGTCACCGCCGCTAGCTGGCCATGTAGACACTCGCTCAGCACTGTCACGGCACTCTTGGTAACCGCGTAGATGGGCGTGCCGGGCAGTGGAGCGAGCCCGCCGTTGCCCGAGCTGGTGTTCACCACGTGGCCCTCCTCCTGCTCGAGGAGGATGGGGACGAAGGCCTTGATGCCGTGCACCACGCCCATCACGTTGACTCCCATGCCCCACGCCCAGTCGTTGAGTTCGTGCTCCCACATGGGCCCCTGGGAGCCCGAGCCGACGCCCGCGTTGTTGCAGACGACGTGGACCCGGCCGTACTTCGAGAGGGCCGCTTCGGCCAGGGCTTCGACGGACTCCCAGTGCCGGACATCGCAGACCACGCCCTGCACATCGTACCCGGCGTCGGCGAGCGAACGTTCCGACTCCAGGAGCGCGGGCTCCTCGACGTCGGCGAGCACCACCGACATGCCCTCTTCGCCGAAGCGCCGCGCCATGGCGAGGCCGATGCCCCCCGCGGCGCCCGTCACCACGGCCACGCGTTCCTTCAACTGCCTCACGCCTCCACCCGGCCGCGCGGCTCGGACTCTTCGAGGCGCACGGGCTGCGCGGCGTAACGGTTGCGGGGGGAAGGCATGGCTTGGGCCTCGCTTTGGGGGGAGACGAAACCCGCCGCGACGGTCCACGGCGGCCAGGGGCGAAGATACCAATGCGCGCTGGCGAACGCTGCTACAGGCCTTCGGGTCGATCGGAGCCGAAGCGCGGTGGAGTCACCGTGCCCGCAACGTCGCCCTCAAGCGTCGACGCGGTCCGCGAGGAAATCCTTCGCGTAGGCGGCGACGCGAGTTCCCGAGAAGAAGTCGGGATTCATGCCGGCGTGCAGGCGCAGCGCGTTGTCACAGACGAAATCCCGGAAGTCCACGTCGTCGACGAGTTCGCGCTCGCGCATCTCGTAGGCCTCGGGCAGGACATCGCACATGTCGGGCACGTCCCAATGACCCAGGTCCGATCCGAAGAGCGCCTGCAGGCGCGCACCGAAGGGGTTCGCGTGCTTCGCGAAGGCCCACACGGTGGTCGGATCGTCGGCCTCGCAGCCGAAGAAGAAGCGGTCGACGAAGCGCTCCCGGATGTCCTCCGCGGAGCGAAGACCCGCTTCGGAAAAATCGTCGAGTTCGGCGGGGCGGCCGACGCTGTAGGCACGCAACATCGCCCGTGCTTCGGGATCGGCGAGCGCCGCTCCGCCATGGAGGTCCAGCAACCGATCGAACTCCCCCCAGTCCACGGCCTCGGGATCCAGCCCCCGGATGTTCGGACCACCCCGCTTGTGGTAGCGGTCGATGAGATCCGCGTAGAGCCCCACCGCCCAGCTCACCCCGCCCTCCAGGAAGGCGAAGTTCAAATTCGGAAAACGGTGCGTCACCCCGCCGAAGAAGAGGGATTTTGCGAGCGCCTCGTGGGCCGCGCCGAAGTGGCCGATGTGGTTGTACATGTAGCGCGAGGTGGACTGTCGGAAGCCCAGGCCCATGCTGCCCGCGTGGGAGGTGACCGCGATCCCGAGTTCCTGGCAACGGGCCCAGACGGGGTCGTAGTCGTGATCGCTGTCCGTCCCGTAGGTATCCATGCGAAGCTGCGCCTGGCTTGTCTCCCCCGCCCCGGGCAGCGAACGTCGCACGAAGCCCGCCATCACCGCGCAGCGCAAGCCGAGCGTGGCGGTGGCGTGCTCGAGTTCTTCCAGCGCTTCTTCCGGGGTCTCCATGGGGATCGTGGCGGGCACCGTGATCCGATCCGCGTACTCCCGGGTGACCTCCGCGAGATAGTTATTGAGGGCCCGACAGCCGCCCCGCCGCAGTTCGCTCTCGCCCACTCCGGCCACCACCAGGCCCAGCGAGGGGTACAGGATGCTGAAATCGATGCCGAAATCGTCCAGGCGTTGGGCCATCAAGCCGGGCAGCAGCGCCGTGGCGCGATCCAGTGCGTTCCCGGGGGCTCCCCACCAGGGCGTCGCCACCAGCCAGCGCTGCTGACGCTCTGCATTGCTGACGTTCTGCCAGAGGTCAGAGTCGAGCATCGTGGACCACAAGGGCGAAGCCGTGAGCCGCAGGGCGGCCTCGCGGCCGAGCGTCTCTCGCAGGTGGCGCTGGAATTCGGGGATCTGCTCGATGATGTGACCATCCACGTCGATGACCGGATGATCGAGGCGGGCGCGCACGTCTTCGGGCTTCACCGATCCTCCCTTTCCCCGCTCTTCGCGACCTTCACGGCGTGGGGGACGATTGCGAGAGCGCGGGGACCTGCGCCACGAGTTGCTGCCACTCCGCCGCCGCCAGCCCCTCGGAAATCCATTGGCAGAGCGCGGGAAGGAAGCTCGCATCGATGCCTCCCAGCATGTTGCGCGCCACCGCGACGCGGTCGTCGGCATCCATGTGGAGGAACCACCAGGGCATCATCTCCTGCATGAACTCGGGCGAACAGAACTCCATGATGCGTGCGTCGAGGGCCCAGAGTTCTTCCGCGCTGAAGTGGCGCATCATCTCGGGCATCACCACGCGTTGCTCTTCGGCCAGGTGTTCTCCCATCGTCTCCTCGAGGGCCTTTAAATCCTCGAGGATCCGGGATTCCGAAGCGTCGACATCTCCCACGAGCGCTTCGAGCCCCCGCAGCCGCTCCTCGATATCCCGGTGGGGAGCGCGCGTGACGTCCGTCGACCCCTGGGAGCGGGCTTCGAGCGCCGGGAAAAAGAGTTGTTCCTCCAACTCCGTGTGCTTGTCGAGAATCCGGACGAAACGCGGGAAGCCGGTCTGGAAGGCGCGGGCGCCACCCTCGATGATCCCCGAGAGATCGTGACACAGGGCGCGGTGGATGTAGATGAAGTTGTCGGCAACCGCGTCGAAACGGGCGTCCTCGGGCATGGCTGCTCCCCGCTCTTTGCCCCGGGCAGCATATGCGAAAGTCAGAGGCCCTGCTTGAAACACCCACTCTGGGCCGGAGTCAAGCGGCGTCGCCTTCCTGCATCTGCTTCAGCATCGCCCCCATCTGGGCGTGCACCATGTTGATGGCCTGCAGGGGACGGATCATCACCCGGAACTCGACGATCTTTCCGCTGTCGTCGCACTCGATGATGTCCACGCCGTTCACGTACTTCCCCGCCACGCTGGTTTCGAACTCGAGCATCGCCTGATTGCCCGAAAGGATCTTCTTCGTGTAGCGGAATCCGCCGCCGTTTCCGTCATCCCCGCCGTCCCGCGGAGCATCCGACGATTCGCCAGCCAGGGAGGCTCCCGCTGCGGCGAGATAGAGCTTCGTGACCGCCTTGCCCTTCTGGGGGGTGAAGACCACCGGGGAGTAGAAGACGACATCATCCGACAGCAGCGCATCGATACTCGCGACTACGTCTCCGGCGACCTTTCCGTGCACGATGTCCAGCCAGGCCTCGACGACGGATTCGATCATGTTCACTCCTCCTGGCCTCGAAGATCGAGGCATCGAGGCCTACAGCCCGTAGAGTTCCTTCGCGTTCCCGCCGACCATCTTGGCACGGTCCGCGGGGTCGACCCCCGCCATGGTCTCGGCAATGACCCGCCGGCTGTAGGGCCAGTCGTGTCGGTGATGGGGGTAGTCGCTGGACCACATCAGGTTGTCGACCCCGAACCACTCGCGGTTCTGCACGGCGAAGGGCTCGCGGATGAAGCAGGCCTTCCAATTGCGGTAGAAGTACTCGCTGGGAAGACGCTGGATCACCGACTCCGACCAGATCCGGTTCCGCCACCAGTGGTCATCCATGTGCTCCACGCAGTGGGGCACCCAACCGGCGCCGCACTCGGCCATCACCATCTGGAGGGCCGGAAAGCGGTCGAACATCCCCGAGTAGATCAGCTTCGCGAACATGCCGGAGAACTCGGCGACCGCGCCGCCCATCATCTGGAGATTGGGGACCCCGAAGACCACGTCGTGATCGCCGCTGCGCGCCTGCCGCGTGGGCGTCTCCCGCGTCATGCCCGCGTGCTTGAGGCCCACGTGAACGTGGACCGGGAGCCCCGCGGCTTCACAGGCAGCCCAGAAGGGATCATCATCCAAACTCAGTTCGCCATTGCCCGAGGGCAGCGCGGAGATGATCACACCACGGCTGCCTAGATTACGGGCCTCCTCCACCCGGGCCAGCGTGCTCTCCATGTCGACGGCGGGCATCTGGTAGAGGCCGATCAGGCGCGAGCGATCCGCTGCGGAGAACTCCTCCCACATCCACTGGTTGTAGGCGTCCACGCCCGCCAGGTGATAGCCGGCGTCGGACTGCGCCATGAAGGCGGACATGGTGCGCTGACTGGGGTAGAGGACCTCGGCGTCCACCGCGTCGATGTCCTGCTCTTCGAGGCGCGCCTTGCCGTCGAAGGCCCCCTGTCGCATGGACTCGTAGGTGGTGCCGAACCAGTCGTTGTCCTCGTAGCGCATCCCCCACTCGCCGCGGTTCGTGACCAGGCCGATGGGCATCACGGGTTGGCCCGGAACCACCTCCCAGGCGTCGCCTCCCTTGGGATCCTTCACCAGCCGCGGCATCTGGGCGTGGAATTTCTCGGGGAGATAACGCTCCCACATGTGCGGCGGCTCGATGGTGTGGCCGTCTGCAGAAATGATGTTGTACTCGCGCGCCTTCCGCTCCATGGGGATCCTCCGGGCTGGGAGCGCAGACGCTCCGTCGACTGCCCTCGCTGCGATACGCACGGACACCGTGCGCCGACCCTCAGCGAGAGGACCCGTCAAGATTAGCGGATCACCGCGAGCAGTCGACGCGCATGGCGCCCCCGCCTGGGGGTACCTTCGTCTACCTTCACCGAGTCCTTTCCCAGCGAGGCCTGCATGAAGATCTACACCGTCGCGCCCCTCGAAGACCCCCGGCAAGCGAAGGACACCTTTCGCACCCTCGAGGAGATCGGCTACGACGGCGCCTTCAGCTTCGAGGCCAAGCACGATCCCTTCCTGCCGCTCGTGCTGGCGGCGGAACACACCACGAAACTTCAGCTGGGGACCGCCATCGCCATTGCCTTCGCGCGCAGCCCCATGAACCTCGCCAACGTCGCCCACGCCCTCCAGACCATCAGCGGCGGGCGTTTCATCCTGGGCCTGGGCTCCCAGGTTCGCCCACACATCCAGCACCGCTTCAGCATGCCGTGGTCGAAGCCGGCCGCGCGCATGCGGGAGATCGTGCTGGCGGTGAAGGCCATCTTCGCGCGCTGGGAGGGCCTGGCGGAACTCGACTTCCGGGGCGAGTTCTATCGCCACACCCTGATGATCCCCGCCTTCGACCCCGGCCCCAATCCCTTCGGACCGCCGCCCATCTACACGGGGGGCTTCGGGCCCCTCATGACCGCCGTGGCGGGAGAGAGCGCCGACGGTTTCTTCGGCCACCCCTTCAACAGCCGGGAGTCGCTGGTCCGCAACGTGTTGCCCGCCCTCGAGCGCGGGCTCGCGAAATCCGGCCGCACGCGCAGCGACCTCGACGTGATCTGCGCGGTCCTCACGGTGACCGCCGANACCGAGGAAGACTACGAACGGGTGAAGCTCGCCGCCCGCAAGCAGCTCGCCTTCTACGGCTCGACACCCGCCTACCGTCCGACACTCGACTGCCACGGCTGGGGGGATCTCCACCTCGAACTCAATCGCCTCTCCAAGCAGGGGAAGTGGGACGACATGGCGGACCTCATCGACGACGAGGTCCTCGAGACCCTCGCCGTGGTCGGCCCCCGCAAGGAGATCGCCGGGAAGCTGCGGGCGCGCTTCGAGGGCATCGCGGATGGAATCAGCCTGACCCACAACCGCGCACCGGATCCCTCGAACTGGGCGGACGTGGTGGCGGAATTGCAGAAGGCTCGATGAGCGCGTTCGTGCCAGGACGGAAGAAACCGGGGAGGAAGCCAATGCCCTACGAAATCGATCTCGTGCAGGTGGAGGTAGACGCGGGAGTGGCCTTCGCGCGCATCGACGCGCCCCCCATGAACCTGCTGGGCGGTCCCCTGCTCGTCGCCCTGGACGCCCTCGGCCGCCAGGTCAGTGAAGACGACGCGGTGCGCGTGCTGGTGTTGCGCAGTGCCGACCCGGATTTCTTCATCGCCCACGGCGACGTGGAGACCATCGTCCAGGCCCCCGAGGGCGGCCCGGCCCGGGTGGTCCACGAGCAGGGCTTCGTGCACGACTGCCTGGACCG
>JABSQX010000045.1 GCA_013215615.1 Myxococcales bacterium
TTGTGACCAGTTGGGCGAGGCGAATCTTCGTGAGCGTCTTCAGTCGCCCTCGAGCGATCAGCATCTGCTTCATGTTCCCGTCGATGGGAAACAGGGCCCCGTAGATGCCGAGCCAGCGGAGCATGGAACTCGCGCCCAGCCACTCTTCGCCCAGCAGCAGGCGAATCGTCTGCTCGGGGGCGCAGAAGAGCACCAGTCCTCCCACGATGGTCAGCCTCGCGATCACGAAGCTGGCCAGCTCATAGGCGCGCGCCAGGCGTCTCGAATCGTCCTGTACGCGCGCGAAGAGATTGAAGGTCACCTGGTAGATGGGTCGCAGCACCGTGCCCCCGGTTTCGGAGAGCATCATGGACTGGTGGTAGAGGCCCAACACCTTGTCCCCCGCGAAGGAACTCACCACCAGGCGATCGGCGCGAATCAGCGCGATCTCCACCGCGCGAGAGACGAAGAGCGCCCCGGAGAATTTGATCAGCTGGGAGAGGGATTCCCGGTCGAAGCGGCGCCGGAAGCGATACCCGGAAATGGCGAATGCAGTTCCGAACTGGATCAGGGCCGTGAGACCGTCCCGGAGCATCAGGCTCCAGATGCCGAAGCCCGCCCACGCGCCGGCGACGGCCCCGAGCGACGGCAGGTTGGCGGTTGCCAGCCCGATCGCCGCCAGCGCGGCGTAGCGTAGCTGCCGCTCTAAGCGCACTCGGTGGATTTGGCCCAGCATGGTGAAGATCCGGAAGACCCCGAAGCCCACCAGCAGCCAGCCGGCTTCGAAGGAGTGTTCGGATGCCAATACCGGGGCGATGATGAGGGAGATCAGGAGGCCTGCACCGGCCAGCAACCCCGAGAGCACGTAGGCGCTGTCGTAGATCTCCTGGCTCTCCTCGCGCGCCTGCAGAACGGCGGTGGAGATGCCGAAGGCCGCGACCAGGTTCACGAACTCGTTGACCGCGAACGCAAAGGCGTAGAGCCCGAAGATGCTGGGGCCGAGCAAGCGGGCCAACCACAGGCTCAGCACGAAGTTGATGACGGCGCTGAACCAGTTCGTCGAACCCAGGAAGGCCGAGCCTCGTAGGAAGCTTCGCCCGAGCTGCGGGTTCTCGGGAGGCTCGAGGGTCGTCACGACGGGGCGGGGCCGCTACGGGATCTTGTCGGCGGGGCGTAGGCGCGCGGCACTCACTCCCCCGCGGCCGCCCCGGCGTCATCCCAGAGCGAGAGGATGTGGCCCCGGTCGGGGCGCGCGTTGCCCGCTCGCGTCGCCTCGTAGACCCGCTCCACCGCCTCCCGGCCGTAGTCCCGCTCTACGCGCAGCCACTTGCGGCTTGATTCCATGAATGCCTTCAACGATGCGCCCAGCCGTTCCTGGAGGCCCTGGGGCCCCCAGTCCCTGCTGCGCTTCGCGATCTGGGCGGGGGCGAAGAAGAACTCGCGCTTCGGGCCCGGGATGCCCTCGCCCCCCCCAATCGCCTGCCAGTGCGTGCCCCCGATGCTCTGACTGTAACGGAGGTTCGGACCGAGGTGCTCGTGGACGGCCCGCGTCACGGCGCCGTTGTCCGCCATGTCGACGAAGATCGCCGGGGAGCTTCCCGGAATTGCGTCGATCGCCTCGTAGTCGAGGACCTGGTCGTAGCAGCCGAGGCTCTCGACGAAGTCGCGGTTGCCCTCGGAGGTGAGGCCGATGGCCCGGGCCCCCTCGGTTTCCCGCAGGCGGAAGGCCAGCGCAATGGAGGTCTTGCTGGAGGCGCTGGAGATCACCACCGATTCCGCGTCGTAGTAGCCATGCTCCGCGATGAAGTCCTCGGCGAGGAAGGAGGTCATGAAGAGGCCGCGCAGCAGCAGTAGCTCGTCCTCGAATTCTGGCGAGTAGAAGCCGTCGTGGGACACTGGCTGGTAGGTGTTGTAGACGGCGGCGATCTCCGCGCGGTGGGGGACGCCGTCCACGATGGAGGTGGGGCTGGCATGGGAGGGTTCTATGCGCAGATGCCGAGACATGGGGAAGAAGCCGAAGCAGCGGGTTCCCACCTCTACGCCTTGCTGGGTGGAGGCGATGACGTCACCGAAGCCCATGGCGGGCACGCGCCCCCAGCCTTCCTCCGCGGGAAAGAAGCGCCAGTATCCAAGCAGGTCGCCCGCCATCGCGTAGGAGATGTTGTTGGCCGTGAACGCGAAGCGGTCGACCCGGAAGAGCAGTTGGCCGGGCGCCAGCTCTTCTTCCAGCTCCCGCTCCACGAAGCGCGTTTTCGCCCAGTCCGTCTTTCGGACGATGAAGTCGAGTTCGCTTTGCCCGGACATGCTTCCTCCGCGTACCCCCGAAGACGAATCGAGATCCTTCTCGCAGGCGCTCGAGAGAACCCGCTCAGCCGAGGATCGCCGTGGGGCGCGGGAGTCCGGCGCTTTCGCAGGCCTGGTAGTAGAGATCGAGATTCGTCTGGACGTTCGACACGTAGGTGACCTCATCGTCGTCGTCGAGGTACAAGACCTCGCCGTACATCACGAAGAGGGCCTCGGTGGGCGCTTCGTTCTCCTCTGGGACGCAGAGCGTGTGTTCGGAGCCCGCAGGCTCGTAGAGGTAGGAGCCCGCCCGGTTGACGAACTCGTGCTCGAGATAGCGCCACGAGCCGTTCATCGTGAAACCCAGCACGGGTCCCGTGTGCCGGTGCCGGCCCGCGCGCAGGCCGGCGGGCATGCGGCCGTGCAGCACCCACATCTTGTCCTCGGGACGGGCTTGCAGGAGGCGCAACTCGGCATCGTTGAGTGGGTTGCGGACCCAGGGGATCTCCTCTTCTCCCACGTGCCGGGCCAGGGTCGCGAGGTCAGCGGCCCTGCGCAGATCGGAGCCTTCGATTCGGGCTTCGTTCATCGTGCCTCCTGGCTTGGGTGGGTGGACTCCTGCATTGTCCGGGGGGCAAGCGGGGCCCGTCAAGGGGGAGCCCCGGATGGGCTCCTCGCGTGGACCGGGAGCCCCCCGGGCATCTATGCTGGCCCCGCAGGTGTGGCGCCTGCGGGAGTTCACAGATGCCGGCCCCCCCCACCGACCTGCCCGTTGATCTTCCGCCGCCCTGGACCCGAGAGGGCCATCGCGACCCCCACCCCTGGATGGCGAGGATGCTCGAGGAACGCCCGGTCGCCTTCGACCCCGAGTCGGAGGTGTGGCACGTCTTCCGCTACGCGGATGTCCAGGCCTTCCACCGCGAGACCGGCGACTGGTCGACGGCGCGGCGCATGCAGCGCTTGCCCGAGGAGGAGCGGGTGGTGCGCTTGCTCACCACCGACCCCCCGGACCACCAGCCACTGCGGGAGTTGTTCAGCCGCGCCTACCGGCCTCGGCGCATGGAGGGCATGGAGCCGCGCATGCGCGGCATCTGCGTCGGGCTGATCGACGCCGCGCTTGCGCGCGGCCAGTTGGACGTGGTGGCCGACCTGGCCGCTCCATTGGCCGCTGCCATGATCCGCGATCTCCTCGGTGTGCCCGAGGAGGACGAGAGCCGGTTCAGGGTCCACTTCGAAACCCTGGGAGAATTGAAGAGCGAGAAGGACCCCGAGAGCCGCATGCTGCTCTACATGGGAGGCGCAACCGCGGACGATCATCGCGCGGCCACCGAGTACTTCCGGGAACTCGTTGCCCGCCGCCGCGCGGAGCCCCGGGACGACATGGTGAGCGACCTCGCCCGCATTCCCGCGGAGGACTTCGAGGGCCAGCTGGACGTCGGTGCCCTGCTCAACGAGCAGCTCGGGGCCGGGCAGAACACCACCGTGCACCTGATCGGCGGCATGATGGCGCTCTTCCTCGAGCATCCCGAGCAGTTCGAGAAGGTGCGTGCGCGGCCGGAACTCGTGGAATCCGCGGTGGAGGAGACGCTCCGCTACGCGTCTCCCCTGCAGGCGCGCCCGCGCCTCAGCGCACGGGCGCTATCGATCCACGGGGCGCAGATCCCCGATGACGCGCAGGGACTGGGCTGGATCCAGGCCGCCAACCTCGACCCCAGGGTGTTTCGGGATCCGCTGCGTTTCGACGTCACGCGCAGCCCCAACCACCACCTCGCCTTTGGCTACGGGGAGCACTTCTGCCTCGGCGCCTGGCTGGCGCGCCGAGCCGCGCGCGTAGCCCTGCAGGAATGGATCGCCCGGGTCGGGGATTTCGAACCCCTGGCTGCGAGCGCCATCGAACGCGTCCCGGATTTCATCGTTCGGGGACCGGCGCGCGTTCCTGTGTCGGTCACGGCGTGCGCCTAGCGGGTTCGACGCGTAGGCCCCGCTTGTGATAGATCTCGGCAGGGAGCCCCAGGGGAGGATGCGATGAACGCGCAGTCGGCGCCCACGGAGTTGATGGACGGTCGGGTCTGGGAGGATTTCTGCGAATCCCTCAAGCGCGCGGGGCAGCTGGTGCTGGCGAACGCGCCCGCGGATGCCTTCGATCGCGCCGAGGGCCTGCGCTACGCGGGTCGCATCGCCAGCTACGCGCTGCGAAACTTCATCGAGGAGAGCGACCCGGCGGCCCCCCAACTGGCCGCTCTCCCCAAACTCGGCGGCGACAATCCCGACTACCTCTACAGCCGGGCCGCCATTTCGGGGGAGTTTGAGTACCGGCTTCGGGGAACGCGCGGGGAGGCCTCCTTCCTCGGATTCGGGAGCTACCACGGAGATGTCGGGACCGAGGAGGGCTTGCGGGTCAGCGGCTATCTGGCGGGCGCCGAGTTGGAGACCGATGGCGAGGGCAACTTCGAGATCGGCATCTCCTGCCGCGAGCAGCCCGGCAACTGGCTGCCCATGCTCCCCGAAACCAGCCAGCTGATGATCCGGCAGGCGCTGGTGGATCGACGCCGTCAGCGCCCGGCCCAATTCGAGATCGAGCGGTTGGGGGAGAGGGGCGCTCCGCGGCCCCTTGATGCCGAGACTTATACCCGGCAGCTCCAGCAGGCGGGAAGCTACGTCGAGGGGGCCATCGCGCAGTTCCTCGCGTGGTCACGGAACTTCGCGGAGAGCCCCAACCAAGTCCTGCCGCTAGACCCCACGCTGGCGGGGAACGCCCAGGGAGATCCAAACACCCATTACTACGGGGGCTACTACGAGATCGGCGCCGACGAGGCGTTGCTCATCGATCTGCAACCGCCCGCCTGCGAGTATTGGAACCTGCAGCTCTGCAACCACTGGCTGGAGTCCCTCGACTACGAGCACCACGTCGTCCACGTCAACCATCACGGCGCCGTACCCGACGCGACGGGGCGTGTGCGCGTGGTGGTCGCCCATCGCGAACCCGCGCTCCCGAACTGGCTGGACACCGCCGGCCACCAGCGTGGCGGCATGTTCCTGCGCTGGGTGGGCACTCCCGATCCCTACGACCCGCAGTGCCGGGTCGTCCCCTACCGCGAAGTCGCCGGAGAATCCGCATGACGCCCCCCGAGAGTTCCGACCGCCGCCAGCGCTGGACCCCCCGCCCCCGCCCCGCATGGGTGAGCCGGATCAACGAGGAGGGCCGCGTCTTCGATTCCCGGAGCGTGGTGCCGCTCGATGAGGCCTCCCTCCTCGATCACGCCGTGCGCAATACCGGCCTCGAGGACTTCGGAGAGGACGACTGGCGGGAACCCTTCGGGATCCTGCTGCGGTCCATCGACGAGGAGGCGGATCTCAACTTGATGGGACGCCTCACCACGCGCTCGGATCTGCTCGTTCACCTCGAGGGCCGCCTCCAGATCATCGACTGGTACAAGCGACACCCCGAGGTCGAGGACGAGGAGATCCGCGAGCCGGTCTTCGTCACCGGCCTGCCGCGCTCGGGCACCACCATCATGCAGGAGATCCTGGGTGCAGATCCGCGCTCCCGAACCGTGCGCATGTGGGAGGCCAAGTACCCCTGCCCGCCGCCCCGCCCCGAGGACCCGCGGCCGGACTCGCGCGTGGCACGGGCCGACGCCCTGGCGACCATGCAGGACCGCGTCACGCCGGAGTGGGCGGGCATGCACAAGGTGGGGGGCGATCTTCCGGTGGAGTGCATCGAGTTCACCTACGCGTCCTTCCTCTCGGATGCCTTCTCGGCCTCCTTCCAGGTGCCCAGCTACTCGAGCTACGTGGCCGCGGCAGACCCGACCCCGGCATTCCAGTGGCACCGGCGCGTGCTGAAGCTCCTGCAGTCCAGCTGGCCCACCGAGCGTTGGCTCCTCAAGGGACCCACCCACATCCCCTACCTGCCCAGCCTCTTCGACACCTACCCGGACGCGAAGATCGTGTTGATGCTGCGAGACCCCGTGAAGGCCCTGGCCTCGGTAGTGGACGTCTGCGGCACGCTCTTCTGGATGCGCTGCGACGACCCCTTCTCGGGAGATTCCTATGGCCACTTCCTGAACGCCGACCCGGTGGTCGCGAACCTGGAGCGGATGATCGACTGGATGGAGACGGGGACGATCCCCAAGGACCGCATCCAGCCGGTCCGCTACCTGGATTTCTTCGCGGATCCTGAAGCGGAACTACGTGCGCTCTACGACGGCCTCGACATCCCGCTCACCCCGGATGCCCTGGCCGCCATGCAGGCCTACATCGCCGGCAAGCCCAAGGGCAAGTTCGGCGAGCACGACTACGGGACGGGAGAGCGCGAGATCATCTCAGCGGATCGCGAGAAGTACCGGAATTTCCAGGAGCACTTCGGGGTCGCGGACGAGATTTGAGTGGGCCGGGGCTTCGCGTCGGCTGCCACAACAGGGAGAGGCAAGGCAATGGGCGTTTTTGCTGCGTGGGTCTACGTGCTGTCGATGGGGCTTGCGTCTCTCGCCTTCGCGGAGGACGGGGTTCGCGAGGTGGCCCCGGACGTGGTCGAGCGTGTCGACGATCTCCAGAAGCTGCCCGTCGAGGCCAGCCCGATCAACGACTTCATCTACAAGATCGAGGGCCAGGGGGCGGTCTTCCTGATCAACACCGACGAAGGTGCGGTGCTGGTGGACACGGGCTTCGACAACGAGCAGTCCGTTCTCCAGAAGAAGATCATCGATGAGTTGCGCACGGGGCCCGTTCGCAAGATCATCGTCACCCACGCCCACCAGGACCACTCGGGCGGTCTCCGCCATTGGCTCGAGGAGATCGAGGGGGGCACCGAGTTCGTGGGCCACCAGCGCTACGGCTACATGAGCCGCCACTACCTGGAGCCCGTCGCCTTCCTCAAGAAGCGCTTCAAGATCCTGTACCCGAACATCGTGGTGGATGATCCCGCTCAGGATCGCAGCTACTGGGAGATGCGCCCCACCCGCGAGGTCTACGTCGGACAGGACTACGCGTTCACGCTGGGAGGGGTCGATTTCCGCGTGATCGCCCCCAACAACACCGGAGAGGGGGAAGACGGGCTGCTGCTGTGGCTCCCCGAGCAGAAGATCCTCTTCGTGGGAGATCTCTTCGGCACGCTCTATCCGATGTTCCCGAACCTCTACACCGTGCGAGGGGAGAAGTACCGCGACCCGCTGGATTACGTGGACGCCATGAACCTCGTGCTGGAACTGTCGCCGGAGATCCTGGTCCCCACCCATTTCCATGTCATCCGGGGCAAGGACTACATCCGCAGCAGCGTTACCGTGATGCGGGATGCCGTGCAGTACATGTGGGACGAGACCATCCGGGGGATGAACGAGGGCAAGACGGTCTGGCAGTTGATGGAGGAGATCCAGTTGCCCCCGGAGCTCGAGTTGAGCCAGGGACACGGAAAGGTCTCCTGGTCGGTGCGGGCGGCCTGGGAACTGCTGGTCGGTTGGTACAACTACGAGAGCGTGGCGAATCTCTATCACGTGCCGCCCTCGGCCGTCTACCCGGATCTCGTCGAGTTGGCGGGGGGCGCCGATGCGTTGGCGGATCGCGCACGCCAGCACCTGCAGCGGGGCGAAGCCCTGGAAGCCCTGCGGCTGCTCGACATCGCGGCGGTGGCGGAGAGCGAAGCGGTGCTGCGCACCCGGCTGGCGGCGCTGGAGATCCTGCTCCGCGAGGCACGAGAGGGTCTCAACAACTACAGCGAGGTGGGCTTCCTTCGCGCCGACCTCGAGGCCACTCGCGCGAAACTGCAGGAAGGCTCGGGGGATCCGGACGGTTAGTTTCAGGGCTCGCGGGGCGCGAGATCCCTTGCGATCAGGCAGAGGTAGTCGAGCGCCAGGGTGGCGGCTGCCAGCGAGGTGATCTCGCTGATGTCATAGACGGGCGCCACCTCGACGATGTCCATGGACACGAAGTCGATGCCCGTGAGCCCGCAGAGGATCTGCTGAGCCTGGGCGGTGGATAGACCGCCCACCACCGGCGTGCCCGTACCGGGTGCGCAGGAGGGGTCGAGGCAATCGATATCGAATGTCAGGTAGGCCTTGCCGTCTCCCACCACCTCGCGGGTGCGCGCGGCAATCGCCGCGGCGCCCTGTGCGTGAACCGACCGCGCATCCAGGATCTCGAAGCCGTGGGAGTCGGGATTGTCGGTACGGATCCCGATCTGTACCGAGTGCGAGGGGTCGATGAGACCCTCCTCCAGGGCGTGCAGGAACATGGTGCCGTGATTGAGGACGCCGTCTTCGAGCCAGGTGTCCGAGTGGGCGTCGAAGTGGACCAGGCGCAGCGGGCCGTGTCTGCGTGCGTGGGCCCGCAGCAGCGGCAGGGAGACCAGGTGATCTCCCCCGAAGCTGAGCATGCGCGCGCCCGCATCCAGGACGTGATCGGCGTGGGCTTCCACGGCCTCGAGCATGGCTTCGAGGTAACCGGGTTCGAAGTTCACGTCGCCCATGTCGACCACCGCGAGGCGATCGAAGGGATCGAAGCCCCAGGGCCAGTGGGCACCGAAGGCGAGATGCGTGGAGGCGGCGCGAATGCCGCGGGGCCCCAGGCGCGCGCCCGGGCGACTACTGGTACTGATGTCGCTGGGCAGGCCGCTGACCGCGATGTCGACGCCGCCGAGGTCGCGCGTGTAGCGGCGCCGCATGTAGCTGAGGGCGCCCGCGTAGGCGGGCTCGGAGCGGGTGCCGTAGAGGCTCTCCCGCATGAAACCCTGGTCGTTTTCCGCAGCCGTCCCCACGCGCGCTGCTGAAGGGCTCTTCCGCTTCTCGTTGCCCGAGCTCATGCTCGTCCCCCGCGTTCAGCGGGGGGCAGGGTACCGCGAAGTGCTGGAGATGACGAAACGATGCGACTAGGGGCTGTTGGGAGCGCGGCCTCCTGCATCGCCCGGCTGCGCGCTCGTCGTGCTTTCGTCGACGGAAGCTTGGAGCAGGTACTAAAGGGCCTGCTCGACCTCGACGCTGGTGAAGGGCTTGCGGAGGATCGTCGTCACCGGCATGTCGTTGAGCCCTGCCTCGAGCCCCGCGCCCCCGGTGACGAAGAGCACGGGCCACCCGGCGCCGGCCCCCGGGTCTTGGCCGCGAGTGGGAGAGCCATCAGTATTGGAAACCCGCCTGGAAGCCCGCTCGAAAGGGCAGGTCGTAGTAGTGGACGCGGTAGATGTCGTTCTGGATTTCCTGGTTGGTCTTGACCACCTCGTCTTCCAGATTGCGGGCCCAGAAGGCGAGCCAGACTTTCTGGTTCTCGGAGAGCCAGGTGAGGCGCACGTCGGTGCGGGTGTACGAGGGCTGCTCGTCGAGATCGTTATCGAACTGCCGGAAGGTGATCCAGTCGCGGTAGTAGAAGTCCACCCGGGGCGTCAGGCTGCCGTAGCGGCCCAGGTCCAAGCTGTACTGGGCGCCAAAGGAGGCGGTGAAGCGCGGGGAGCGGGGCATGCGGTTGTGGTAGAGGTCGACGGGCAGTTCTTCGGGCAGCTGCGTGGGCGGACCCGTCAGGTCGACCTGCGTGGAGTCCTCGCTGAGCAGGTGCTCGTCGTAGTAGGACTCGAGCCAGCCGAAGCTGGCGTTCACGAGGATCTCGTCGGTGGCCAGCCATTCCGCTTCGGCCTCGATGCCGTAGGAGGTGGCGCCGGGGGCGTTGGTGGTGACGGGGATGGAGTCGGTGCGCTGGCTGATCTGCGGATTGTCCCAGTCGTACCAGAAGGCGGTCACGTTCAGGCGCAGGCGGTTGTCGAGGAACTGGTTCTTGGAGCCCGCCTCCACCGCGAGGATACGCTCCTCGTCGAAGGGTCCGGCGGCCGTGAAGTTGAAGCCGCCGGCTCGCTCTCCGGTTCCCACCGAGGTCCACAACAGGTGTTCGTCATCGAGCCGGTAGTCGAGGCCCGTCTTCCAGGTGACGGCCTTCCAGCTGTGGCTCAGGTCTTCGCCGACTTGCAGAAGCTGGAGGCCCTGGCTGGGAAACGCAAAGGCCGGAGGGGGAGAGACAGGGAGACCTCGGAGGAAGCCCACGAAGCTCTGGAACACGGAATCGTCCTGCCACTTTCGGTGGGTGTAGCTGAAGCGTACGCCCGCCGAGAGGGTGAGGCGCTCGTCCAGGGCCTCCCAGGGCCACTGCTTCCAGGCGACGTGGCCGAAGACGCCCGCCACGTGGTTGTGGACCTTCACGCTGGCATCGACGAAGTCGAGGCGAGGCACACGCACGAGCTTGTCGTTCGGGCAGCCCGTCCCCGTGACGGCGTCGCAACCCTCCACCAGGGTGATGCCCAACAAGCGCGGTATCAGGCGAAAGGCGGGCGTGGCCGCCGTGTTCTGCGCGTCGGAGACGTAGACCCTCGTGAGGGGGGTCTTGTCCCACTGGTAGTTGGCGCCCAGCGTCCAGTCGAATGGGCCGTCCCCCGTGGAGTTGCCGACGAAATCCTGGGAAACTTGGATGGACTCGTCGTAGAGGTCGAGAACCTGGATCGCCAGGCTCGAGGTGTCCTGGTCGCGGTGGATGTGGTAGTCGGTTTGCTGGTAGCCGGTGGTGCTGACGAGTCGCCAGTCGTCCTGCAGCCACTCGCCGATCAGCGTGGCGGTCCAGACCTTGCCCCGCTGGGATTGGGGCTCGTTCGCGGTGCCCTCATAGGGGTTGTCGGGGTTGGGCTCGGCGACGTCGCGGGGCCGGGCGGGAGCGAAGAGTTGTGGTGCCGTGCCCTCGTAATCCAGGCCGAAGCCGAACCCGAGGCCGCGGAAGAGCGAGGGCGGCGAGAAATAGGGGCCCGAGAACTTGATGCCGGGACCATTGCCGGCCGTGTGGAAGTAGCTGCCGATCAGGTCGAAGGTGAGGTCATCGCTGGGTTCCCAGCGCAGGCTGGCGCGCACCGAGGTGGTGTCGATGTCGTTGAGGCGCTGGTGGTTTCCGGGGCCGTTGATCTCCATGCTGCCGTCCTGGCTCTGGCGCAGGAAGGCGATGCGCGAGGAGAGCTTGTCGTCGACGAGCGGGACGTTCACGTAGCCGCGCAGCAGCACCGAGTCGAAGCGCCCATACTCGAGGTCTGCTTCGCCCCCGAACTCGGGTTCGGGGCGCGCGGTGGTGACGTTCACCGAGCCGCCCGTGGAGTTGCGGCCCCCCAGCATGCCCTGGGGGCCCCGCAGAACCTCCACCTGCTGGATGTCGAAGTAGCCGAAGAGGCCCGTGGTCTCCCGCGCCGAGTAGACGCCGTTGAAGTACACCGCGAAGCCCGGATCGATGCCCGGCCCCACGATCTCGCTGCCCACGCCGCGCAGCGTGATGCGCGTGAGCCCGCCACCCGAGAAGAGCGAGGGCACCGAATACTGGAGGTTGTTGAAGCTGGTGATGCCGCGGTTGGCGAGATCCTCGGCGCTGAACGCGGAGATGGAGGTCGGGGAGTCCTGGAGATCCTCGTTGCGGCGCTCGCCCGAGACGATGATCTCCTCGAGCCCGCGCGCCGCCAGGGCGCCCGCATCGGGTGCCACCTCCTGGGCGGGGGCCGGCAGCGGAATGGCCAGGCCCAGGGCGGCGGCCAGGGCCACGGCGGTGGGGAGCGATCCTCGGGCTGACATCCGCGTACCTCCCAGCGGTGTGGCGGAGAGGCTACCCGGATTCCCTTGAAATGTGTATAGAGTTTCCATCGAGGGTCGGGCCGGCATTCCACGGACGGATGGCGGCGGCGAGGGGTTCCGGAAGCGTAGAGGCCATGGCGTTCGCGAGTAGCCCCGTTCGTCTGCGTCCGTGCTAAGTGTTTTTCCTCATGCGCCTGGGAGATTGCGAAATTGAGTGATTCGATCCGGGACCGCACGGCCATCGTGGGAATCGGACAGACCCGATTCGGGGACAAGGGTCTTCCCGACACCGAACTCTCGTTGGCCTGCCAGGCGATCTCGTTGGCGATCGACGACGCGGGGGTCCTCCCCTCCGAGGTCGACGGTCTCTGCATGTTCAGCATGGAGGGAGGCCGCGAGGTCGAGGTGGCCCGCAACGTCGGCCTGGGTGAAGTCACCTTCTTCTGCGAGGTGGGTTACGGGGGTGGCGCGGGTTGTGGGACGGTGGGGCACGCCGCCATGGCGGTGGCCACCGGCCAGTGCGAGGTGGCGGTGGCCTGGCGGGCCCGCAAGCGGGCCGACAAGAAGAGCCGCGTCTGGAGCCAGGCGAGCGCGCGTCTCTCGGACTACACCCAGTGGTCGAGGCCCGCGGGTATGCTGCGGCCGGTGGACGAGATCGCCACGTTGATGCGGCGCTACATGCACGAGTACGGGGCCACTCGAGACCACTTGGCGAACGTGGCGCTCGCCTTCCGCGCCCACGCCAACCGCAACCCCGAGGCCACCATGTACGAGCGCACCATGAGCCGCGAGCAGTACATGCAGGCGCGCTGGATCTCTGAGCCGCTGTGCCTCTTCGACAACTGCCTGGAGACGGATGGCGCCCTGGCGGTGGTGATCACCTCGGCAGAGCGCGCCGCGGATCTCCCGCACGATCCGGTCTTCGTCCACGCCTACGCCCAGGGCCTGCCCACCCAGCACCAGACCATGAGCAACTTCTTCTGCGAGGATCCGCTGCGCGGCCCGTCCTTCGCCTGCGCGCAGCGCCTCTGGGCCAACAGCGACTTGCGTCCCGACGACATCTCCTGCGCGCAGATCTACGACGCCTTCAGCCCGCTGATCCCGCTGTCCCTGGAGGGCTACGGGTTCTGCGCACGCGGGGAGGGGGCCGCCTTCACCGAGGGGGGTGCCCTCGAGTGGCCCGATGGGAAGCTGCCCATGAATACCTCGGGCGGCGGGCTCTCCGAAGCCTACGTGCATGGCTTCAACCTGGTGCTGGAGGGTGTCCGCCAGATGCGGGGCACTTCCACGAGCCAGGTGGAGGGCGCTTCGAGTTGCCTGGTCACCAGCGGCGAGGCGGTTCCCACCAGTGCGCTGATCTTGAGGAATTGAGCGATGGAAAAGGGCTTCTTGTTGCCGGATCTCGAGGACGTCGACTCCCGGGGCTTCTGGGACGGCTGCGCGCAGGGCGAGTTGCGCGTGCAACGCTGTACGTCGTGCGGGCAATTGCGGATTCCGCCGCGGCCCATGTGCCCCGGTTGCCGCAGCATCGAGAGCGATTGGAAGGCGGTCTGCGGCCGCGGCCGCATCTGGTCCTTCGTGGTCGCGCACCCGCCGCTGCTGCCCGCCTACGCGGAATTCGCCCCCTACCCGGTGGTGACCGTCGAACTCGAGGAGGACGCTGCGCTTCGCCTGGTCGGCAACCTGGTCCACTCCGCGGAGGGGGCCATCAACGAAGTCGACCCCGACAGCATCGAGATCGGCGAGGCGGTTCGCGTGGTCTTCACCCAGGTGGAGGACGTCCACCTGCCGCGTTGGGTGCGCGATTCCTGAAGGCGCTTCCGCGCTGGGTCGGCTCGACTCAGTGCGCCTTTAGCGTTTTTCGCGGGCCGCGACGTGGATCTGCCCGGCGTGCTCGAGATGCTGGTTGCCAATGGCGCGCAGTCCCCCTGAGAGCTGGACCTCGTAATCGTAGGAGCCCGNTTTCATCGGGCAGGGGAGTGTGGTTCGGTTGCCNTTGTCCGCAATGGGTTGCGAACGGACTCGATCGCCGTCGGCATGGAAAGCGGGGCCGAGCCTCGCGCACTCGAAATCCGAGGCCGAGGCCTTCAGGACCACCACGGCCGTGTAGCTCGAGACGTTCACGAAGCTGAGCCGGCCGCCCGCCGTCAGCGTCGTCGTCTCGGGAGAGAGGGAGGCGTTGGAAATGCGGACGAAGGCGTGCTGGCGCCGGGGCACGTCCTGCTCGGATTCGCCGGAGCCCCCAGTGCCCGCACAGGCGGCAGCCAGCAGGGCGCTGGAGAGCAGCACGGTGGCTCGGAGCATGCGAGATCCCCCCTCGATTTCGCGGGTCCAGCTTACAGTAGCCGCCCGTCGCCGCCGGCCGCCTCTCACGAGGCAGTGGGTTTGCCGTGTCGCGCCTCCAACTCCCTCGTCTGTTCCATGGAGAGTTCCACGATGTCGCGGGGGAAGCAGAGATCCCACAGCCAGTCCACCGCGATCTGGAGCTTACGCGCGGCGCTCGGCATCTTCGCCCAGTAGATCGCGTGCCACATCACCCAGGCCGGGAAGCCCGCGATGCGCAGGCCGAAGGCCTGGCCCACGGCGTTGCGGTGCCCGATCAGGCAGAAAAGGCCTCGGGAGTGGTGGCGGAAGGCCTGGGGAGAGCGCCCCGCGATCACAGCCTCGAGGTTTTTCGCCAACTGTTGTCCTTGGGGCCCCGCGAACTGGGCCAGCGTGGGAGAGATGCTGTCGTCCTCGGCATTGGGGACCGCCGCGCAATCTCCCAGCGCCCAGACGTCAGCGTGGCCCTCGACCTGCATGGCGCCATTGACCTGTATACGGCCCCGCGAAAGGGCGAGACCGGAATTCGCGATCAGGGGGTGCACGCCGTTGCCCACGGCAGAGATCACCGTGCTTGCGTCGATGTGCGCCCCGCCCGCAAGACGCAGGCCGCCGGCATCCGCAGCCTCCACCCCCACGCCGGTCTGGATGTGCATGCCGCGTGCCTCCAGTTTCCGGTGGGCGAAAGCAGCGAGTTTCTCCGTGAGTGGGGCGAGGATGCGGGGGCCGCCCTCGAGCAGGTGCACCTGGATCTCCTCCGGGCGGATGCGCGAGTAGAAGGGAGCGGCGTCCAGCAAGAGATCCAGGATCGCTGCCGCTACCTCGACGCCCGTGAAGCCGCCGCCCACCACCGCCACCGAGAGCAGGGCACGCTTTCGCTCCGGACTCTCGGCCAGTTCTGAGCGCTCGAGCTGGGCGATCAGGTGGTTTCGCAGCGCCGCGGCATCTCCGAGCGTCTTGATGGGCCAGCCGTAGTCTCCCATGCCCTCGATGATCTCGAGGCGCACGGGCAGGCCCGCGGCGATCACCAGGTGGTCGTAGTGCTCGCTGGCTTCAGTCCCATCCTCGGCGCGGTAGCGAATCTGCTGGACGTCCAGGTCGAAGCCCGTCACGGGCGTGGTTCGGCAGATGACGCCCTTCAGCATCTCCCGGATCGACCAGACCACGTGCATGGGATTCAGCGAGGAGCCCACCACCTCGGGGAGGAGTGGCGAGAAGCAGAGGTGGTTCTCGCGGCTATAGACCACGATCTCCCAGGAAGACGGCAGTCGTCGCCGCAGCGCGCGTGCCGTGGCCACCCCCGCGAAGCCACCGCCCACGATCACAATTCGAGATAGCCCCGCGGTCATCGAGCCTCCGAGGGGGAGCATACGCGATGGCCCGTAGGGCGGCAGTGCCCGCGTGCCGTCCGTCTCCGCAAGGAGTGGAGAATGCGCGGTCTGGATCCGTGGTAGCCTTGTGGGTGACTCGTGGGTCGGGTTGCTCCACCACGGCGCGGCCCGGATGGCCCGGACAGGTATCCCCCCATGGACCTCGAACGCTTCTGGCTTCCCTTCACCGCCAACCGCAGCTTCCGCGAAGCCCCGCAGTTGCTGGTGCGCGCCCAGGGCATGCACTACTGGAACGAGCAGGGCGAGCAACTGCTGGACGCCTGCTCGGGGCTCTTCTGCTCGTCGCTGGGGCACGGTCGCCCNGAGATCCTGGAGGCNATCNGCGCCCAGTACCAGAAGCTCGATTTTGCTCCGCCCTTCCGCTACGCGCAGCCCGCCGCCTTCGAACTGGCGTCTGCGCTGGCGGAGATCACNCCGGGTGACNTGGATCGCATCTTCTTCGTGGGCTCGGGCTCGGAGTCGGTGGACACGGCGCTCAAGATCGCCCTCGCCTACCACCGCGCGCGCGGCGAGGGCCAGCGCCAGCGCTTCGTGAGCCGCGAGCGCAGCTACCACGGCGTCAACTTCGGCGGCGTGGGGCTCTCTGGGATGCCGCGCAACCGCGAGAACTTCGGCGCTTCGCTGCCGCCCGCGGTTCACATGCGCCACACCCACATCGACGCGAACCGCATGGTACCCGGGCAGGGGGAGCACGGTGCGGAACTCGCCGACGACCTGCAGCGGATGGTGGACCTGCATGGCGCGGACACCATCGCTGCCTGCGTGGTGGAGCCCATCGCGGGTTCCACGGGCATCCTGGTGCCTCCCCGGGGTTATCTCGAGCGTCTGCGGGAGATCTGCGACGCCCACGGCATCCTGCTCGTCTTCGACGAGGTCACGACGGGCTTCGGCCGAACCGGCCGCGCCTTCGCGAGCCAGACCTTCGGCGTGCAGCCCGACATCATGACCATGGCCAAGGCCATCACGAACGGGGCGGTCCCCATGGGCGCCGTGGCGGTGCGGGAGGAGATCTACCGCTGCATCACCGAGAGCGCCGCCGAGGGCGCCATCGAGTTCTTCCACGGCTACACCTACTCCGCGCACCCCCTCGCCTGTGCGGCGGGCCTGGCGGTGCAGCGTATCTACCGCGAGGAGGGGCTCTTCGAGCGCGCCGCCGAGCTGGCCCCCTACTTCCTGGAACGCGTCTTCGACCTCCGCGATCTGCCCATCATCCAGGACATCCGCGGCTTCGGCTTGCTGGCGGGCATCGACATGGTCGCCGGCGACGCGCCCGCCGAGCGCGGCAACCAGCTGCTGCGTGCGCTCTTCTCGGGCGGTCTGGTGGTGCGGATGCTGGCGGACACGGTGATCCTGGCGCCCGCCCTGGTGGCCGAACGAGAGCACATCGACCAGATTTGCGACACCCTGCGCGGCGCGCTGCGCGCGCTCTGAATCGCAAGGGACAAGGACTTTCCATGACCCGCATGACCCCCTCGGAGGCCTTCGTCGAGCACCTCGACCCGTTGGGCGACGCCCTGGGCTCGGGGCGCTGCACGGTGCTCGAGGTGATGGTCAACCAGGAACTCGCCGAGCCCTTCCAGCGCGACGCGCTCGGCAAACCCGTGCGGCTGCTGGAGAAGCACCGGGAATACAGCGTCGAGTGAAGCCGACACCGGCTCCATGCGTGTCCTGGCGCTCAACTGTGGCTCCTCGTCGCTGAAGTTTGCGCTGCTGGAGACCACCTCCGGCGATCGACTGCTGGAGGGACGTGAGGAACTGGGAGAGGGCGCGCACGAGGCGGCCCTCGCCTCGCTGCTGGCTCGCCTCGAAGCCGCGCCAGAGTTGCTTGCGGGCATCGAAGCCGTGGGGCACCGCGTAGTGCACGGAGGCGAGGCCTTCTCGGCGCCCACCCGCATCGACGCCGACGTCGTGCGCGGGATCCAGGCGGTGTCGCCGCTGGCCCCGCTCCACAATCCCGCCAACCTGCTCGGCATCGAGCGGTTCCGCGCCGCCTTGCCGGCGCTCCCCCAGGTGGCGGTCTTCGACACGGCCTTCCACCAGACGCTGCCCCCGCGCGCCCACCTCTACGCACTGCCGCGCTTCTTGCACCGGGAACACGGGGTGCGCCGCTATGGCTTCCACGGCACCTCCCACCGCTACGTGGCCGCCGAGGCGGTGCGGCGCCTGGAACTCGACGACTCGCGCAGCCGCGTGGTCAGCGCGCATCTGGGCAACGGCTGCAGCCTGGCCGCCGTGCTGGGGGGTCGCTGCGTGGACACCAGCATGGGGCTGAGTCCGCTCGAGGGGCTGGTGATGGGGACGCGCTCGGGCGACGTCGATCCGGGGCTTCACCTCTTCCTCTCGCAGCGTCTGGGTTTCGATCTGCCGCGGGTGACGGCACTGCTCAACGAGGAGAGTGGCCTGCTGGGAATCTCCGAACTCTCCGGCGACGTGCGCGAGCTGGAGGCGGCGGAGGGCGACGGGCACGCGGGCGCGCGGCTGGCGCTCGAGATCTACTGTTACCGGCTCGCGCGCTACGCGGCGGCGCTGACGGTTCCCCTGGCCGGCCTCGACGCGCTGGTCTTCACCGGCGGGGTCGGCGAGAACTCGGCGCGTGTGCGGGCAGGGGTCCTCGAGGCCCTCGCATACCTGGGCCTGCAGCTGGATCCGGCGCGCAACCGCGACCACGGTGCTTCTTCGCAAGGGCTCGTGGTCCGAGGCGGGCCGCCCTTTGCGCTGGTGGTTCCCACCGACGAGGAATCGCTGATCGCGCTCGAGACAGCGCGTGTGCTGGAGGCTTCCCCCTAGCCCGCAGCCTTCGGCGCGGCGCGGGCACGGTCCGCCGCGCTCCACGTTGCAAGCCGTCCACGGCCAGCGCATGCTTCGCCTCCCATGAGCAATCGCCTCCCCGCCTGTTCCTGCCTTCTCCTCCATCTCGCCCTCCTTTCCGTCGCCTGTGACGGCCCGGAAATCGACTACTCGGGCCCGGTCGCCAACTGGCCGGTCTACGGCGCGAACGACGATGCCGACCGGCACTCGCCGCTGGATCAGATCCGCCCCGAGAACGTGACGGCGCTGGAGGTGGCGTGGACGCATCGCTCGGGGGACTACGAGGACGGCAGCGGCCAGTCCCTGTTGCCCACCGCTTTTCAGAACACGCCGATCGCGGTGGGAGACAGCCTCTACATTTGCACGCCCCTTAACCGGGTGATCGCGCTGGACGCGAGCACGGGGGAGGAGCGCTGGAGCTTCGACCCGGGCGTGGACCGCACGGGCATGTATCTCTCGAACTGCCGAGGCGTCTCCTACTGGCGGGATGCCCGGGCCGCGCCCGGCAGCGCCTGCTCGGAGCGCATCTTCACCGGGACCCTCGACGCGCGCCTGATCGCGCTGGATGCCCACAGCGGCGAGCCCTGCCCGGGCTTCGGGCAGGAGGGGGAGATCGATCTCCGGGGTGGCGTCGGCGACGTGAAGCCCGGCGAGTACGGGGTGACCTCGCCTCCGCTCATCGTGGGCGACCGCTTGATCACGGGATCCATGGTCCTCGACAACCGCCGCGTAGACATGCCCGGGGGAGTGGTCCGGGCCTTCGACACCCGCAGTGGCGCGGAACTCTGGGGCTGGGACCCGGTGCCGCCGGGCACGCCGCCTCCGCCCGAGGGCGTGACCTATCGCCGCGGCACCACCAACGCCTGGACGGCGCTCTCCGCGGATCCGGATCTCGGTCTCGTCTACGTCCCCACCGGCAACACCTCCGCGGACTACTACGGGGGACACCGTGAGGGCCTCGACGAATACTCCTCCTCGGTGGTGGCCCTGGACGTCAACAGCGGCGAGGTGGTGTGGCACTTCCAGACCGTCCACCACGACATCTGGGACTACGACCTTCCCGCACAGCCGGTTCTCTTCGACTTCCGGCGCGACGGGCGGGTGGTGCCGGCGCTCGTACAGGCCAGCAAGATGGGCCACCTCTTCTTCCTGGACCGGCGCAACGGGGTGCCCCTCTTCCCGGTGGAGGAGCGCCCGGTTCCGCAGGGCGCCGTGGCGGGCGAGACCCTTTCCCCCACCCAGCCCTTCCCGACCAGGCCGCCACCCATCCATCCCGCCGCGTTGCGGCCGGAGGACGCCTTCGGTTTCACCTTCTGGGACCGCGGAAAGTGCCGCGAACTGATCGAGTCGCTGCGCTCCGACGGGATCTTCACACCTCCGTCGCTACAGGGCACGGTCCACTACCCGGGTTACATCGGCGGCACCAACTGGGGGAGTGTCGCGACCGATCCAGGGCGGCGGATGCTGGTGGTGAACACCACCCGCGTGGCGGGCCGCGTTCGCCTGATTCCGAGAAAAGAACTGGAAGAACTCTATCCCGAGGGAATCCCGGAGTTCGAGATCGAGAATCAGGGAGGCACCCCCTACGGGGTGGAGCGCCTGCCCCTGCTGTCTCCCCTGGGCGCGCCCTGCAACCCGCCGCCCTGGGGCACCCTGGTGGGAATCGACCTGGACAGCGGCGAGATCCGCTGGGACGTTCCGCTGGGAACCAGCCGGGACATGGCGCCCTTCCCGGTCTGGCTCTTCGGACCCGACGGTGCGCCCAATCTCGGCGGCCCGATGACCACCGCCTCCGGGCTCACCTTCATCGCAGCCACCACCGACCATTACCTGCGGGCCTTCGATACCGCTTCTGGCGAGGAACTCTGGCGGGGACGGCTGCCCACCGGTGGACTCGCCACGCCCATGACCTACCGGCTCGCGGAAGGAGATCGCCAGTTCGTGGTGATCGCGGCGGGCGGCCACGGACTGTTGGGGGTGCCTTCCGGAGACAGCCTGGTGGCTTTCGCCCTTCCGGAGTGAAGCGCGAGGACCGCTAGAGAGAGCGTGCGCGCTTTGCCGCGAGGCGCTGGCGTCAGCGCTCGTCGTCCTTCTCCCCGATCGATTCCGCGAGGTAGATGGAGAGACCCGACTCCGAGGACGCGCGGTAGATCTGGTCCATCACCACGCTGCAGGAGTTCTCGCCCCGCCAGAAGGGAAAGCCGCCCAGGCGCCGGGCCAGTGCGCCGGAGACGCCGGGGATGCGCACTTCGTCTCCGCCTTCTTTCTTGTGGTCGGCGTCGAGACCCGCCCAGAAGAGCTGGGGTTCCTCGGGCAGTGGCTGCTCGCGGGGCTGCGCGCTCTTCTCGTCCGGGGAGTCATTGGCAGGGGCTGGCTCTTCTGCCCGCGTCGCTTCGCTACCGCGCTCTTCCGACGGGCTCGTGGGGGGTGCTACCAGCGCGGCCCGGGCCGCCGGGGTGCGCGCCAGTGCTTCCATGAGTTCCGTGCGGTCGAGCCCGCGCAGCCGCAA
>JABSQX010000046.1 GCA_013215615.1 Myxococcales bacterium
AGGAGGGAACCAGCAGGTGATGATCGAGGTCGTGGTCGCCGAGATGAACCGGACCTTGCGCCGCCGCCTTGGCACCAATTTCGCGGGCGTCACCAAGGCAGGGGGCGCCGACGTCACCTTCTTTTCGTTCCTCCAGAACCTGAGTCGCCTCGACCCGGACGCAATCGAGCCACTCGCTCGCCTGTCGCCCCGCGTCAACTTCATAACGACCATATCGAAGGGCTCTACGAACCTCGATCTCTTCGTCGAGGCGATCCAGGAAGATGGGCTCATCAAGATCCTCGCCGAGCCCAATCTGGTAGCGCGCACCGGGGAGGACGCCGAGTTCCTGGTTGGCGGCGAGGTCCCGATTCCCGTTCCGCAGTCGGGTGCAACAGGGGTAATCACGATCGAATACAAGAAATTCGGCGTGGGAGTGACCTTCACGCCCACCGTGCTCGGTCCGGATCGAATCTACATGCAGATCAGCACGGAGGTCAGCGAACCCGATCTCACACTGGGCGCACAAGTCGGAAGCTACGTCGTACCAGCTTTTACGACGCGACGTGCGGCAACGGCTGTAGAGATGCGCGACGGCGAGAGCTTCGGAATCGCCGGGCTGTTGCGCGACGACGTGACCGAAGTGATCCACCGCTTTCCGCTGCTGGGCGACATCCCGATTCTCGGAGCTCTCTTTCGCAGCACCCAATTTGAAAAGAAGGCGACCGAACTCATCATCATCGCCACGCCGCGACTCGTAAAACCGCTGCCGCCAGGCCCGCCCAAGTTGCCCACCGATCACTTCGTCGAGCCCGATGCCGGTGAGTTCTTTCTGCTTGGCACACTCGAAGGAAACGCCTGGGAGCGGATGCGGGATTCGACAGGGGGTGCCTTGGGAGGGGCTTCGGACGATACAGCTGGCCGCTCGAGTGGGGGGCCTGGCGATCCGTTGGTCGACGGACTGGCGGGGAACGCGGGCCACCGTCTCGACGTGGAACTCGCGGAGGGAGAGCTATGAACATTCGAAACCGGAAGCGAGCGGCGCAGCTATTTGCCGCCGCGGCAACAGCGATGGCCTGCAACACGCCAGGCCCGGTCGATGAACATTGGGGTGAATCATCTCGCCACACTCGAGCCGAAATGATCGCGAACCCCGAGGCCGGGACGAATTCCGCGGGCCCAATCGAAGGCCTTGATTCGCTGAGCGCGGAGATCACGGTCCACAACTACGAGTTGGACGCCACGCGCGTTCGCGAGTCGAGGGACGACGAGGTCTTCCTGATTCGCCAGCCCTGATCGGGCACGAGAGGATCGTCAGAGGGGGTATCGGCCATGGCGCAGCTCAACTGCGCGGTTCTCGCGCTCGATGCCGGCTTGCGCCGGCAGTTGTCCGAGGCGCTCGAAAGCACCGGGCATGCGATCGTCGGAATCGCAGAAGAACGGCCTGCGGAACTCGAAAAATTGCTCTGGCGCGGTGGCTTCGACCTGCTTCTGGCCGCGCTCGACGGAAACCCCGCCGCCGTGTTCACCGCAGTCGAAGCTCTCGGAGATCGCCGTCCTGCGCTGATCATGTGCGGCCCGCAGGACGAGAGCGAGTTGATCCTGCGTTCGATGCGAATTGGCGCCCGTGACTATCTCCCGCTTCCGCTTCGGAGCGAGGCATTGGATGGGATCGTGCAGAGCCTCATCCTGGAGCGAATTACAGCTCACGCGAGCGAGCGCGGAACCGTGGTTGGCTTGCTGGGAGCCAAGGGAGGCGTCGGATCCACCTCGGTGGCCTGCCAGCTTGCATGGGCGCTTCAAGAGTCCGGCTCGAAGTGCACGATCGCGGACCTCAATCTCGTTCATGGCGACGTTGCTCTCTACCACGATCTGTCGCCGCATTTCACCGTCGCCGACCTCGACCGAAGGCAAGGCGAGATCGACCTCACGTACGTGCAGTCACTCGTCACGCCGCATGCTTCTGGCGTCGGCGTGGTGGCCGCTCCGGCACTACCGGAAGAGGCAGGTCGCATCTCTCCTGCACGAATTCAGCGGGCCGTGGGCCTGATGCGCGAGTTCAACCAGTTCGCACTGCTGGATCTCCCCCGAGACTGGGGAGAGGTCGCCGTGGCCGCGCTCGAAACGGTGGACCAACTCATCCTGGTCACACAGCGCGACGTTCCCACACTCGCGCACACGAAGCTCCATCTCGAACTTCTCGAACGGATGGCGATGCAGCGCCCTGCGGTTCACCTGGTGGTCAACCGGGTCGATGCTGAATCCGATCTATCAGACCGCGATCTGAACGAGTTCCTCGGGCATTCCATCGAGCACTGGATTCCCGATGATCGAGCAGCGATGTTGGAGGCGGTCAACAGCGGTTGCTCTCTCGGAGAGGTTGCTCCGCGCATCGCGGCGCGCAAGAGCTTTCAGGATCTCGCGGAGTCCCTCCGATCCTGGTGCGGTATCGGCGAGGCGACGCAGACGCAACCCACACGCGGTTTCGCTCGTATGCGCGACCTGCTCCGGAGGGGACGCAATGGCGTTGATTGATCGGCTGCGAGGACGCGCGCATCACGCACCGGTTTACGCGGCACAATCCGGCGCCGAGGTCGACCGGTTCGCCCGCGAGCAAGAGGCCGCGAAACGAAGCGCCGAGTACCAGCAACTCAAGTCACGAATCCACAACCGTCTCTTCGATCACATCGATCTCACGCGGTTTTCGAAGGTCAGCGAGACGCGGGTGGCCCAGGACATCGCTGAACTCACCCGCCGCATTCTGCAGGAGGAAGAGGCGCTACTGACAGCCGACGAGCGACAGCGCGTCGTTTCCGAGGTGCAACACGAGGTCTTCGGCCTCGGCCCGCTGGAGCCGCTGCTCCAGGACCCCCTCATCAACGACATTCTCGTAAACGGCCACGCACAGATCTACGTAGAGCGCAGCGGGAAACTCGTGGCTACGGAGGCGCGCTTCCGTGATGACCTGCACCTGATGCGCATCATC
Organism: Myxococcales bacterium; assembly: GCA_013215615.1. GTDB lineage: Bacteria > Myxococcota_A > UBA9160 > UBA9160 > SMWR01 > JABSQX01. Next base: position 2,966 of record JABSQX010000046.1, read on the forward strand.
GAGAAGATCCTCACCCAGGTGGGCCGCCGCGTAGACGAGAGCACTCCCATGGTAGACGCGCGGCTCGAGGACGGCTCCCGTGTCAACGTGATCATCCCGCCCCTCGCGCTCGACGGGCCCATCCTCTCCATTCGTCGCTTCCAGGAAGACAAGCTCAGCGCCGAAGCGTTGATCGAACTGCGGAGCGCAACCCCCGAGGTGATCCGGGTACTCGAAGGCGCAGTGAAGGGCCGCCTCAACTTGGTGATCTCGGGCGGAACAGGCGCGGGCAAGACGACCCTTCTGAACGTGCTCTCGGGATTCGTAGCAGAGAACGAGCGCATCGTTACGATCGAGGACTCTGCCGAACTCCAACTCCAGCAGGCCCACGTAGTGCGGCTGGAAACGCGTCCGGCCAACGTCGAGGGACGAGGCCAGGTCGCTCAGCGAGAACTCGTGATCAACGCGCTTCGGATGCGGCCGGAACGTATCATCGTCGGCGAGGTACGTGGCACTGAAGCCCTTGACATGCTGCAGGCCATGAACACCGGGCATGACGGCTCGCTCACGACCATCCACGCCAACTCACCCCGCGACGCAATCATGCGCATAGAGACCATGGTGGCAATGTCGGGCTTCGGGCTCCCGTTGCAGGCAGTGCGCGCCCAGATCGCGTCGGCCATCGACGTGGTGATCCAGATCGAGCGCCTGTCGGACGGTACCCGTTGCATCAGCAGTGTCCATGAGGTGACCGGTGCGGAGGGAGACGCGGTGATGATGCAGGCAATCTTCACTCTCAAGCGCGGCGGGGTAGCCGAGGACGGGACCGTAGTGCGCCGACTCGTTCCAGTCGGCGTCCGGCCCCATTTCTGCCAGCGGCTCACGCAAGCTGGCATCCAGCTGGGCGCAGAGCTCTTCGACCCTCGGCCCTCCGGGTTCGATCGACCCTGGGAGGGCGCAGCGTGACCATCATAGGAATGACCCTTTTGGCGTTCGCTTTGATCTCTTTCGCGGCGTTCGGCGTAGTGACCGTGAAGGGCATTCGTTCGAACGGCAGAGACAAGGCGCGGCAGCGCCTGCGTCGAGTCGCACTGCAGATCCACGACCCTCGCTCTGGAACGCCCGAGGCCTCGATCATCCGAGAGGGCGAGGGGGGTCTTCGCGCTCGCCTCGAAAAGATCGTGACGCGGCTGCCCTTTTCCATAGCCCGTCACATCGACGTGATGCTGTATCGCGCTGGTATCGGTATCGGTGCCTGGCGCTTCTCTGCTCTCTCGCTGAGCCTCGGCGCAGGCATGATGGCGCTGGGCATTCGGGTCTTCCACGAGTGGGCGCTCGTCCTGCCGCTCGGGCTCGTCGGGTTGGGGCTGCCTTCGATCGTCGTCGGATGGCAGCGCGAGCGGCGCCTGCGTGCCTTCGAAGAAGATCTGCCCGAAGCCCTCGATCTGATCTGCAATGCACTGCGCGCGGGACACGCGCTGCTCGCGGCCTTCCGCATGGTGGCCGACGAGCTCGAGGATCCACTGGCCGCCGAGTTCAGGGTGCTCGCCGAAGAGATAGCGCTCGGACTCGACCTCGATCCGGCACTCGGAAAATTCTGCCATCGCATCGACCTACCCGACATCTATCTGTTCTCGACTGCGGTGCTGATCCAGCGGGAGACCGGCGGGAACCTGGCCGAGATCATGGAGAAGCTCAGTTACGTGATCCGCGAGCGCTTCCAGTTCCAGGGAAAGGTGCGCAGCATGACGGCTCTCAACCGGGGCGCTGCGTTGATCCTGCTGATGTCGCCGCCCACCTTCGTCGTGCTCATGTACCAGGTGGCCCCCGATTTCGTGAGCCACCTCTGGCTGAGCAAGGAGGGGATGATGGTAGGAGCGGTCGTATCGCTAATGACCGTGGTGGGCTATTTGCTCGCTCGGCGCATGGCCGTAGTGGAGGCCTAGCCCAGCCATGATGATCCTGAGCTCAGCTCTGCTTTTCGCCGGGACGCTGCTTCTCTTTTTCGGCATCGTGCTTCTCGTGAACGAGCGTTCGTCACGGCTCCGGCTTGGGCGCCTGAGCGCGGGCGCGCAGAGCGAGACCGAGGTCGGGATCTTCCAGGCCGATGAGTCGCTTCTGGTGCGCCTGCTCACACCACTCGCAGGAAGCCGCGGCCAGGGCCGAAGTGCGCGGGGAGCAAAGAAACTACGCGAGAGGCTCTCGCACGCGGGCCACCGGAGCCCTGTAGCGGTGGTGATGTTTCGCGGCCTCCGCGTGGTCTTGCTCGCCGTCCTGCCGCTCATGCTCTTCCTGACACCTTTGCGCCTGTTCGTGAGCGAGAATCTGCTACCCGCGACAGCGGCGGCAATGGCGGGCCTCGGATACATATTGCCGAGCTACCTGCTCGACCGGCTCATCAAGCATCGTTCTCGCGAGATCGAGCGCCACCTTCCCACCGCGCTCGATCTGCTGGCGGTGTGCATCGAGGCGGGACTCGGACTGATCCAGGGACTCTCCCGGGTCGGTCAGGAGATTCGCCGCATATCCCCCGTATTGGCCGAGGAAATCGGGCTCGTGAATCTCGCGACGGGCGCCGGCCGTTCGAACACCGAAGCGCTCCGCGAGCTGGCGCAGCGCACGAATGTTCGCGAGGTCTCGGTACTGGTGAGCATGCTCACCCAGACCGAGCGTTTTGGGACGAGCCTGGCCGTTGCACTCCGCACACACAGCGATTCGATGCGAATCCGCCGCACGCAACTCTCCGAGGAGCGGGCGGCGAAGGCAACGCTCCGCATGCTCTTTCCGACCGCAATCATCTTGCTCGCCCTGCTGGTGTTGATCATGGGGCTCGCAGCCGTGCATACGTCCAAGATCCTGGGCACGCCCTAGGGGAGGAGTCCGAGAACCGTGACCGCGACAAAGCGAAGAACTCTCTGCTACGGAACCGCCCTCTCGCTCGTTGGCGCCCTGGGCTGCGCGGGCTCGAACCCGATGGTCGAAATACGCCGTACCGAGACCTTCGAGAAGGCGCTGGCCCGCCAGCATGCGCTCTATGGGCCACCTGCCCAGCCAGAGAATTCGATCGCAAGCCTCGCGGATCATCTCACGACTGGCGACATCCACCGTGCACAAGGGCTCCATGACAAGGCACACATGGCCTACGTGCGTGCGCACTTTTCCGATCGTGAAAGTATGGCTCCACTCACACGCATCGCGTATCTCGCGCTACGCGAGGATCCCGAGAGGGCGCGCGTCCTGTTCGAAGAACTGGTGGCCGAGGCACCCGACGCGGCGGAACTGCAGGTGGGTCTTGGGTACGCGCTCGCGGCCTCGGGCAAACTCGAAGCCGCTCGCGTGAGGCTCCAGCACGCGTTGGAGCTCAATCCGGCCTCGCAAGCTGCCCTAGTCGCACTGGGAGTCGTGAGCGACCGCATGGGCGATCCCGGCACCGCCACACAGGCCTACGAACGAGCCCTCGCAGCGGGACACGAGAGCGCTGAGATCCTCAACAACCTCGGGGTTTCGCACCTCCTGGCCCGCCGCCTTGAAGATGCAGTTCGCGCTTTCGAACGCGCACGGGCAAGCGAGCCGCGCGATCCGGTCCTGTCGAACAACTTGGGGCTGGCGCTCGGGCTGCTGGGTCGCGACGTTGAGGCCATGAAGGCCTTTCAGCGTGCGGGCAGCGAAGGCGATGCGTTGAACAATCTCGGACTCGCCCACTACCTGCGCGGCGATCTGTCGGGAGCGCGCGCGCTCTTCGAACGCGCGCTCCTCAGCAACGAGACCGACGAAATGCGCGTGTTGCGCAACCTCGAGCGCGTGGAGCAGGCCCTCTCCCCCGCCGGGGCCTGAGCCCCCCGAACAGCTTTGCGAAGCCGCCGAAACCGTCCCTTCCTCGAGCCTACGCGAATTCCGGTACCACGCTCTCCCGGACGATCGCGAGCTGATCGAGGTAGTGGGGCAGGGACTCGGAGGCAAGTGAAAGCTGGATCACCGTGGCGCCAGCCTGCACGCTGCGCGCGACCGCCTCGCGCATGGCATCGACGCCTCCCGGGCAAGTGACATCGCTCGCGCCGTCCGGCGGCAGGGCCACATCGAAGCCGCCCTCGCGCTGCGACCACTCCGGCCACGCCCGCGCGCGCTCGAGCAAGGCCCCCACCTCGGGCACACCCAGCGAAAAAGGCGTCCAGCCATCGCCGGCCGCGAGGGCGCGCCGCAGCGACCTGGGTGTGCGGCCGCCCAGCCAGATGGGGACGTGCTGCTGGACTCCGCAGGGGTCGACGATGAAGTCCGAGAACGCGTAGTGATCGCCCCGGTAGCGGGGCTGGCGTTTTCCGAAAGCGGCTCGCAGCGCGCGAAGAGCGTCCGTATAGCGATCGCCCCGCTCCCCAAAGGGAGCGCCGAGCAGTTCGAACTCCGGCTCCAGCGAACCCACACCCACTCCCAGCATCAAGCGTCCCTCACACAGCACGTCGAGGGTTCCATAGCGCTTCGCGATGGCCAGCGGATGGTGGTAGGGGAGTACCACCACGTTGGTGAGGAAGCGCACGCGCGTGGTGATGGCCGCCAGGAAGCCAAACGTTGCGAGGGGATCGTAGTAGCGGGAACCACGCTGCGGTGCGATGTCTGTCGGGATGCCGACGTGCTCGCTGCAAGTGAGATGAGCGAAACCCAGGCGGTCCGCGGCCAGGGCGATCTCGCGCAGCTCCGCGGGCCCCGCGTTCTCCTCCCAACTCGCCTCGCGACCAAAGAGGGTCACCACGGGAGTGACGATGCCGAAGCGCAGCGTCTCTTCGCTGGACATGGGTGCCTCCGAACCGCTGCGCGGGCGAGACGCCTCGCGCACGCTCTCGATCAGCCCAAGCGTAGCCGAGCCCCCGACCCCCTATCGCGAGGCAGAGGCAAGCACCTCGTGGGAATCCTTCGTGCCGATCAGGCGATTCGTGCGTCTTGCCACCTTCCACCCTCCTCCCCGGCGCTCGAACTCCCAGCGATTCGCAGCAACGCGCCAGAGCCGGAAGCCCTCGCCCTCGCGCAGGTAGACGCGTGAATAGCCGGTCGCCGTTGCCGCATCGCCCTCGACCCGGAGCATCGACGGCCCGACCGTGTGCGCGGCATTGGGGAGCAAACCCTGGTGAGCGGGCCCCTCCACCATCGCACGCACCGCTTCCGCGCCCATCATGGGCGCAACCCCCTCCGCGTCGTAGACGCCATCGTCCCAGAAGAGGTCCGCTGCGGCATCCGCATCGCCGCTGTCGACGGCGGGGCCGTAGCGGTCCATGATGCCCTGGAGTTCGAGTGCATCCTCGAGGATGTGCACCTTGCGTTCGAGCGCTTCGATTCGCGCTTCCATGTCACTCATCTTTCTCCTCCTTTTGGATTCATACACGCCGGCTGCGCGAGCCTGAGGTCATCCCATCGCCGCACCCGCGCAGACGCGAATCATCTGGCCCGTGATCGCGCTCGCGTCGTCGGAGCACAGGAACATTACGGTGCCCGTGATCTCGCGCACTTCGACTACCCGGCCCAGTGCTGCTTGCTGGCCCATCTCGTCGGCAATCACGTCTGCGTCGACGCCCCGTTCGCCCGCAATGCGCTCCCAGTAGTTCGTGAGCAGCTCCGTCTTTACGGCGCCGGGCACGATACAGTTGGCCCGGATGCCGTGGGGACCGACTTCCTGGGCGAGCGTTCGCGTGAAGCCGAAGATCCCCGACTTCGAAGCCGTGTAGTGGCTCTTGCGCGCATGGGGCCCGAGCGCCGCGGTCGACGAGAAGGTGAGAATCACCCCGCTGCGCCGCGGCATCATGTGCGCGAGGCATGCGCGCGACACCAGGAACTGCGAGGTGAGATTGGTGGCCAGGGTCTGGTTCCAGTTCTCGAGGGTCTGCTCCCAGACATGAAGGTCCGTACCCGCGTGGGCGGCATTGTTGATCATGAAATCCACGCACCCGAAGCGCTCGACGCTTCGCTCCACCATCGCCTCGACCTGCTCCTCCGAGGTGATGTCGGTGGGGACGACCAGGGGCCGCTCGCCCCCCGCACGCTCCGCGAGATCGGCGGTCTCCTCGAGCAGGCCCTCGCGGCGCGCCGCCACCGTCACCTGCGCGCCCTCGCGCGCAAAGGCGATTGCCATGTCGCGTCCGATCCCCGTGCCCGAACCCGTGATGATCGCCACCTTCCCCGAGAAGCGCATGCCGGTTCTCCCGCTGACTTCTTCCTACTCTCGCACACTACGCGGCCTAGCGAGTGGATGTCGTCGATCGGATCCGAAATTCGGGCGGCGGCCGCTCCTCGAAGCGCGGCAGGTCGTCGTCGACGCGATTCCAGGCTGCGTCCTGCCCGACGAAGATGTGGCCCAGAGGCCGCGTGCCCGGGTCGTCGTCGAGCACGCCCGCGAGTACCACCACGTAAGCGGTGCCCTCGAGGGGCGTTGGCAGTGGCGACCCGCAGACCCGACAGAAAGCCCGTCGAAGCGGGGGCGGCTCGCGAAGCAAGGGGGCCTCGTAGACGGTGATCAACTCCTCTCCACGAATCCAGCGGAGGCTGGATTCCTTGGCTGCGAGTTCCGGGGAGAAGGCCGACCCTGTGAACTTCTGACACCTTCGCGCGTGACAGAGTTGTATCCCCGTGAGTCTCCCCTCGATCGCGAACGCCACGCCGCCGCAAAGACAACTTCCCTCTACCATGCGATTCCTCCTTCCGAGAGATCGAGGGCCACGCGGCGGCCCAAAAGGGCACGGGGCCCAGTCCGCCAGCGCTGCGGCTCTACCGCCGCTTGTGCCATCATGGGGTCTCGATCCGGCCGCAGCACCTGCCCGTCACAGCGACGACAGCGAAGCGACCGAGCCCCCAGGCGCCTTCGCTCATGACGAAGCTCGTAGTGGATGACGACGTCAGGCTGCAAGCCGTCGTCGAGGCGAATACCGACGAGATGTTCCGGCTCGTCGACCGCAATCGCGCCTACCTGCGCGAGTGGCTGCCCTGGCTCGATGCGAATCGGTCCGCCGAAGACTCGAGAAGCTTCATACGTGATTCGAACACGCGTGCCAGCGAGGGTGCAGGCCTGGTGACGGCAATCTTCTTTCGCGACCAGATCTGTGGAGTCGCGGGATTCAACTGGATCGACGCGGCGAACCGAGCGTGCGAAATCGGATACTGGATCAGCGAAGACCACCAGGGACGCGGGATCGTGACGCGCAGCGTGCGATCCTTGGTCGGGTTTGCGTTCGACCAGAAGCAGCTCAACCGGGTCACGATGCCGGTGGCGGTCGGAAACACGAAGAGTCGCGGGATACCCGAGCGGCTCGGATTCACGTCGGAGGGTATTCGTCGCGAGGCCGAGTGGCTCTACGACCACTTCGTGGATCATGTCATGTATGCGATGCTGAGCGCGGATTGGGTGCTCCCACGGGACGCCTGACCGGCACCGGCAGCTTGCTGGACTTCGCGGCATCGCGCCGCTTTCGAGGCGCGCTCGTAGATTACATCGAAGGGCACGAAACGACGTCCGGACAATCCCCGATAGAGACCACGCCCTACCCCCTAGCCGATCAAGTGGACTTCGATCAGAACCAGTCCGGAATCCGATCTACGGGCAGAGTTCGTGGCGCCGCCGGGAGCGTAGTAGTCTCTCGGGTGGATCGAGCGATCATCCGCGCAAGCGGGGAAGGAAGCGAGACATCATGACGAATCCCGTAATCGTCGAGGCAGTACGCACCCCCATCGGAAAGCGCAACGGCGTGTTGTCCGGCCTGCACGCGACGGCGATCCTCTCCCACACCCAGAAAGCGGTGATCGAGAAGGCGGGCATCGAACCCCGCGAGGTGCAGCAGATCGTCGGCGGCTGCGTGACCAAGGCGGGAGAGCAGTCTTTCAACATCACGCGCAACGCCTGGTTGGCCGCGGGCCTGCCCTACCAGACTGCCGGCACCACCGTGGACTGCCAGTGTGGCTCGGCCCAGCAGGCCAACCACTTCGTCCAGGGCCTCCTGCTGGCGGGCGCCGCGGAGGTGGCGATCGGCTGCGGGGTCGAGGCGATGAGCCGCGTGCCCCTCGGCGCCGAGGCGATGCACGGGCCCGGGAGTTCGCGGACCGAGGACTTCCCCTTCGACATGCCGACCCAGTTCGGCGCCGCCCAGCGCATCGCGGAGCGCCGCGGCATCAGCCGGGAGGACATCGACGCCTTCGCCCTGCAGTCCCAGACCCGGGCCGCCCGGGCCCAGCAGGAGGGGCGCTTCGATCGCGAGATCGCCCCCATCGAGGCGCCCGAAATGGGGCCCGAGGGCCCGACCGGCGAAACCCAACTCGTTTCGGTCGACCAGGGCCCCAGGCCCTCGACCCTCGAGGGGCTCGCGAGGCTTCGACCCGTCGAGGAAGGGCACATCCATACGGCGGGCACGAGCTCCCAGATCTCCGACGGCGCCGCGGCGGTGTTGTGGATGACCGAGGATCGCGCCAAGCAGGCAGGCCTCCGGCCCCGCGCGCGGATCCGGGCCCAGACCCTGGTCGGTTCCGACCCCTACTACCACCTCGACGGGCCCGCGGACGCGACGGCACTGCTCCTCGAGCGGGCCGGCATGCAGATGGGGGACATCGACCTCTTCGAGGTCAACGAAGCCTTCGCCTCGATCGTCCTCTCTTGGGCGAGTGTCCACAAGCCCGACATGGACAAGGTGAACGTGAACGGCGGGGCCATCGCACTCGGACATCCCGTGGGCTGCACGGGCAGCCGGCTGATCACCACCGCCCTGCACGAACTCGAGCGGAGCGACAAGAACATCGCGCTGATCTCGATGTGCTGTGGGGGGGCGCTCGCGACGGCGAGCATCCTCGAGCGCATCTGACGCGCCAGACCCCGGGGCCCGCCCTCAGTCCTTGGGGAGCCCCAACATGCGTTCGGCGATGATGTTCTTCTGGACGTTCGGCGTACCCCCACCGATCACGGTGGCGGGCCAGGAGAGCGCCGCCAGCTGCCAGCGGCCCGCTTCGATGACGGCGTCCTCCTTGCCGTAGTAGCTGGCCGCCCCGCCCTGGAGTTCCAGGGCCAGGTCGCTCATCTCCACCAGCAGGTCACAGTTGTGGAGCTTGTTGATGGAGGCCTCGCTCGGATGGAGGTTGCCGCGCAGCTGGTGGGTAAGCGCGCGCATGCCGTTCAGGCGCATGGCCTCGATGCGGGCCTCGAAGCTGCCAAGCTTGCGGCGCACCGAGGCATCCTCCAATGCGGGCCGGCCGTTGCGCTGGGAGCGCGCTGCGAGGCCGCGCAGGTCCTCGAGGGCGTTCGAGTGCCGGTTCACGTCGGTGATGCCTGAGCGCTCGCCCTGGAGCGCAGAGCAGATGATCTCCCAGCCCTGCCCTTCCGCGCCAAGGCGAAGCTCGGCAGGGACGCGCACGTCGTTGAAGAAGACCTGGTTGAGCATGTCGCCATGGCCGCCCACGCCCATGTTGTGGACGCGCTGGACCTCGATCCCGGGCGTGTCCATGGGAACCAGCAGGCAGGTGATCCCGTCGTGCTTGGAGCTCTCCGGGTCCGTGCGAACCATCAGGAAGATGGACTTGGCGAGGTGGGCCAGGGTGGTCCAGATCTTCTGTCCGTTCACCACGTAGGTGTCGCCCTCGCGGATCGCGCGGCACTGGAGGGACGCCAGGTCGCTTCCGACATCGGGCTCCGAGTAGCCAGTGCACCAGATCGACTGGCTGTCGAGGATCTCCGGGATGTAGCGGGCCTTCTGTTCGGGCGTCCCGAACTGAATGATGGCGGGGCCCACCCAGTGCAGGCCCGTGTAGTCGCTTCCCAGGATCGGCGCCTGGGCCTCGACGAGTTGTTCCTTGAGAATGAACTGCTGCATGATCGAGCCGCCGCCACCACCGACCTCCTCTGGCCAGGAGAAGCCGATCCATCGCTTGGCGCGAATCTTCTTCCAGAACTCGACGATGAAGCCCGCGCCGCGCTCTTCGGGGGGCGGCAGCTCCGCGGCGAGGAAATCGCGGACCTCCTGGCGGAAGCTCTGTTCTTCGGGAGTCAGGTTGAAGTCCATTACAGGCCTCGCAGGCGGAGCAATCGGTCGTAGTGGTGATCGGCATCGCCGAAGAGCGGGCGCACGAGCTTGGAACGCTTGTAGTAGAGGTGGGCGGGGTACTCCTCGGTATACGCGATGGTGCCATGGAGTTGGATCACCTCGGTGCCGATCCGGTTGAAGGCCTCGGTCATCAGGGCCTTGGCGCGGGACACGGCGCGGGGGGCGTCGTCGGAGCTTTCGTCCAACGCCCAGGCCGCGTAGTAGAGGAGCGAGCGCGCCGACTCGAGCTGAACGTGCATCTCGGCCAGGGGGTGCTTCACGCCCTGGAAGCGGCCAATCGGCGAACCGAACTGGACGCGGTCCTTCGCGTATTGGACGGTGAGGTCGAGTGCGGCCTGGGCGGAGCCGAGCATTTCGGCAGCCACCGCGGTGGCGCCGCGGTCGAGCAGGCGCTCGATGGCCGGCCACGCTTCGCCCGCCGTGCCGAGCACCGCGTCGTCACTGATGCAAACGTCCGAAAGCTCGAGATCGCCGAGCCTCCGGGTCTGATCGAGGGTGGGGAAGCTCCTGGCCGAAACCCCCGGGGCACTCGCCTCGACNACTCCGAGGGNGAGGGCCTCGGGCGCGTCGCCCGTGCGGAAAGCGACCACGAAGAGGTCCGCNACGCTCGGGTCGGTGACGAAGCGCTTCTTACCGGCGAGCCGCCAGCCATCGCCCTCGCGCTGACCGCGAAGCGAGATCGCCTCGGGCCGGAAGGCCTCGCGTTCGTCGAGCAGCGCGACACTCCCGATGCACGAGCCCTCGGCGAGCGCCGGGAGCCACCTGGCCTGCTGCCCATCATCCCCAGCGTCGTCGAGCGTCGCCGCCGCCAGCGTGTTCGAGACCAGGGGGCCGGGAAAGAGACTCCGACCCGTCTCCTCGAGGAGCACGATCAAGTCGAGCCAGCCAAGGCCGGCCCCGCCATGCAACTCGGGGACGATCAGCCCGAGCCAACCGAGCTCACCGAGTTGCTTCCAGAAAGCCGCTGAATGTCCCTCGGTCGTCTCGCTGAGCGCGCGCACCTCGGAGAGCGGGCAGGCCTCGTCGAGCAGCTTCCGCGCCTCGCCGCGCAGCACCTCTTGTTCTTCGCTGAATGCAAAGTCCATCAGGCCCCCAGGATAGGCGAAATCCCGACCCTCTCTCTCCGACCCGCCGAAAGCCGGACCCCATCCCCTATGCTCTACGGGGAATCCGCGGCGACGGCACCGGCCGCAGCGTCGGGCCCCTGAAGCATGGCAGGCGATTCCCGAGAATTTTCAAGATGTTGGAGACGGATATGCCCCAGCCAGGCAGCGTCGCGGTCGGCGGACCGGCGGATTGGACGGCCGCGGACTACCGGGACATCGACACGGGGTCGGAAACACTCGACGACGACGAGCGCAGGGGCTGCTTCACCCAGGCCCCGCTGGTCGTCCAGGATGATTCGAGGCCCGGGCCCGCGGCGCTAGCGGGACCGGGTGGATGACGCTCGCTTCAAGGAGAGACGCCTTGTCGGTAGATCTGAGAACTCGTGTCGATTCCGAGCAGGTCCCCGTCGAAGCCCGCCCCTTCTTCCGGGAGACGCTGCCGTCGCTGCTGGACGCCCACCAGGCGCTGATCGAGCCGGGGGCGAGCGAGTTGCCGCTTGCGGACTTCTGCATCGAAACCGACGGCGAGGCGTGGACGCTTTGCTGGCACGGGGACCGCGCATCGGTGAAGGCCGGTCACCATGGCGGAGCCCGGGTACGCCTGAGCACCCAGCAGTTGAGCGACATCCTCAACGACCAGAGCACGCCGGTCGCACTCATGAGCAATCGGCTGCTCGAGATGCCCGAGGGCGGCCTCCCCGACTTCCTGAACTGGTGGCTGGTGGTGCGCGCGGCCCTCGACGGCCGACGCATCCACGCGCGGGGCGACGTCACCTTCAAGACGGCGACCTCACGCAGCTTCACGCCCGACGACTCCGACGAGGAGATGCGGGAATTCCTCGAAGAGGCCGGCTACCTGCACATCCAAGGCCTATTCGACGAGCGGGAGATGAAGGCCGTAGAGGACGATTTCCCGGTGGCGGCTCCGCACTTCGAGAAGGGCGACCCCAGCGCCTGGTTCGCGACCACCCAGGATGGCGTGGAGCAGCTGGTGCGGATGGAGGGCTTCGATCGCTATTCGCAGACCACCGCGGAACTGATCGACGATGAGCGCTTCCAGCGGATCGGGGGCATCCCGGGGATCGGACACGTGCAGCGCCGGAAAACGGGCGGCCGGGTGGGTGCACTCAGCAAGCCCATCGGGGTCGTCAAGGGAATCTCCGACGTGCCCTGGCACAAGGACTGCAGCCTGGGCCGTCACTCCTACGAATGCTGCGGGTTGACGGTCGGAATCTCCGTGACCGGCGCAGACGCCGATTCGGGTCAGCTTCGCGTGGTGCCCGGCTCCCACCGGGCGCTGATCTGGCCGGCCCCCTGCATCCAGCCGGGTATCGACCTCGAGCCCGTGGACCTGCCGACCCGGACCGGCGATGTCACCGTCCACCTGAGTTGCACCCAGCACATGAGCCAGCCTCCGGTGACCCGGACACGAAAGGTCCTCTACAGCGGATTCGGCCAGCGCCCCGTGGACCCCGAAGCGGCCGAAGCCAACCGGCAGCGACTCATGGCTGTGCGAAGCAAGACCCATACCTCGATCTCCCAGGAGCCCGGCTACCTGGGCGACTGATCGGGCCGCGAAGACGTCGCTCAGCCCAGGTGCGAGGCCAGGAAGGCGGCCACCGCCCGCATCTCGTCGGGCGGAACCTCGACGTGCCTGCCGGGGTGTGCGCGAAGGCTCTTCTGCCGCGTCCCGAGCCGGTCGAAGAGTTCGAGGGCCCGCTCTCGCGGCACGATCTCGTCGTCCCACTGGGCGAGAAAGCGCACCGGGCAGAGCACACGCGGTGCGTCCTCGGCCATGCGCCCGCCATTCGGGCCCCAGATTCCCATCAGCCCGAGCACCGCAACGCGCACCCGCGCTTCGGCGGCGATCAGGGGAACCCCCATCATGGTCCCCATGGAGAGACCGAAGTAGGCCACCGGTCCCTCTCCCAGCGCGGCCTGAGCGGCATCGAGGGCCGCCCTCCAGTCCGCGACCATCTGGTCAGTCACGTCGGTCGCCTTCCAGGCGCCCTCGAAATCCGAGCGCACCCGCTCACGGTCCGTGCCGCCGTCGGCGCGGCGGTCGCCGTGTCCCGGCCCGTCGATTGCGATCGCCGAAACAGCGTGGTGACGCACCAACCGGCGCGCCGTCGCCAGGATGTAGTCGGCGCGCTTGTGGAGGCTGCCGCCGTGGCCCAGCAAGGCAACCGGCCCCAACTCCGTCGCGTCGGCCGGCATCCACAGGATCCCGGGCACGCGCCGCCCCTCGCAATCGACGTCGAAGCGCTGCTCACGAACTCCCTGGCTAGAGACGGCGGCACCGATCCACTCCACGACGACTCCTCCAGGACGATTGGGCGACGGAAGATACCCCGCCGCGAAGCGCGCGGGGAGTGGCAACAACGCACAGCGGGGGCGTCGCGGTCGGGTCTGGTAGCCTTCGAGAATACGGCCGTTTGCACCCCGGCCGTCGGCGGCCCAGGAGCCGATCCATGGACGAGAACCCCCGATTCTTCGACCTGGTGGGAAGCGTTCGCGCCATGCGACGCCTGCGCCCGGATCCGGTTCCCGACGAACTCCTCTTCAAGGTCCTGAACGCGGGCGTACAAGCGCCCTCCGGGATGAACACCCAGCCCTGGTCCTTCCTGGTGATCCGAAAACCCGAGGAGAAGCAGTGGTTCGCGGAACACTACAAGGCGGCCGTCGAGTCGCGCCTGGGCGCCTTCGACCTGAAGGACGAGGACGACTCACCCATGGCCCGGCAGATGCGCGCACTCCACTACCAGATGAACCACATGCAGGACTTCCCACTACTGCTCGTGGTATGCGGCCTGCGCGACTGGCCCTTCAAGGTCCCGAAAGCCGAGCGCGTGGGGCTGGCGCCCCCGAACTTCGGCGCCATCTACCCCTGCGTACAGAACATCCTGCTGGCCTGCCGTGCGCTGGGGCTCGGGGCCGCGCTCACGACGATGCACCAGGTCTTCGAAGCAGAACTGATGGAACGCTTCGAGATCCCCGTGGAGTACGGCGTCGTCGTGACGATCCCGATCGGTTATCCCCTCGGCCATTTCGGCCCGGTCACGCGCAAACCCGCCGAGAAGGTCACCTACTTCGATCGCTGGGGTCAGGGAGCCTCTTGAGCGATGGCATCCAATCCCCACCTGGCGCGTCTTCGGAGGATCTGTCTCGCTCTCCCGGAGGCCCACGAGAAGGTGGCGTGGAATTCGCCGACCTTCCGGGTCAACGACAAGCTCTTCGTCCACTACCGAAACAACCACCACGGCGATGGTCGCATCGCCGCCTGGGTGAAATCCCAGCCAGACGCCCAGATGGATCTCGTCGAATCGGATCCCGAGGTCTTCTTCGTACCGCCCTACGTGGGCCCGAGCGGGTGGGTGGGCATTCGCCTGGACAAGAAGCCCGATTGGGACATGGTCGCGGAACTCGTCGAACACGCGTACCGCATGACCGCTCCCAAGCGTCTGCTGAGGGAACTCGATCCCGCCGAGCCCCCGTCCTCCCCGGTCCGCCGCGGGTCGAAGCCGCGCTGACGCCGGCGCTCGCTCGGGTTCGGCGCCCCTGCAGACCGACGTCCGAAAAATCCAATAAATTCAAATATCTACAGGACATCCCGCGCTCGAAGGATCACCGCGGGATCCGAACAGAAAGCTCGCGATTTGCGCAGCGCGCGTCGCGAGCGCGAACTGCGCGAAGGGGGTATCTGTCTCATCTAGGGCCGATCGCGCCCGGCTGGAAGGAGCAGGCTTCATGAAGGTCTTCGAACGCGCATTCCCGACGACCCGCCGGCGTGTCCTGCAGTGGCTGGCGCTGCTGGGACTCGGAGGCGGCGAGATCACCCGCGCTGCGGCTGCGCTCGCCGAGTCCGCGGGCACCGCCAAAGACGCCTGGCCCGAGATGACCTACCGCACCCTCGGCCGGACCGGCTATCACGGCAGCCGACTCGTCTTCGGCTGCGGGGCCGCTCTGATGTTCTGGGGGAAGGACGACCTCCTCGACCAGGCCTTCGAGCACGGAGTCAACGTCTTCGACGTCGGCACGAGCAGCTACTACCGCAACGCCGAGGCGAACCTGGCGGGCTTCGCGAAGAAACACCGCGACCGGATCTTTCTCATCTCCAAGGGACGCGTCGATCTCGACATCGCCGCGGGTGACGAGTTGACCCGCGCAGAGTGCACGACCGCCGCTCGCAACTGGACCCGCGCTCTCGACACGAGTCTCTCGGACCTCGCGACCGATCACGTCGATGCCTATTACGTCATGGCGGTGAACAACGTCTCCCTGATGCGCAGCGAGGAGATGCACGAGGCGTTCCTGGCCGCTCAAAAGGCAGGGAAGGTCGACCACTGGGGTGTGAGCACGCACGAGAACGCCCAGGCGGTTCTCGACGCTGCAGTCGATACGGGATGGTACTCGCTCGCCCAGATCGCGATCACACCGGCGGGCTGGTACGACTGGGGGAGCAAGGGCGTTCTCACCGGCTCGAAGTCCATGACCCGGCTTCGCCCCAGCCTCGACAGGGCGCGGGAAGCGGGCATCGGCCTGATCGGAATGAAGGCGGCCCGCCACCTCGCCGGCCGCTGGCTCGGATTCGGTCCGGACCGCCCCGCGGCTTTCGACAAGTTCTACACGCCCGGGTTCCGCGAGGCATCGCTCTCGGCCTTCCAGCGAAGCTACGCGTACGTGCTCGCGCACGGACTCGACGCGGTGAACGCCGACAGCCAGTCGCTCGCGCACCTCCACGAGAACTGCATCGCGGCGGCGACCTCGGAGCGCTACTTCGCGTAGTTCGTGGACACGGATCGCGGCGCGCACCCGCGCGCAGCCCTTGGCCCACTGACCGTCACCACGCCGGGGAGGCTGCGGCGGATCGCCCGGCCCGGCGGCCGAAGAAAGTCGCGTCGCCCACGCTCTGGCCACTGCAATAGGTGCCCGCCGAGCGCGTGATGCCACTCGAGTTCGCGCCCGCCGCGAACAGTCCCGGGATCGGCGTCCCCTCCTCGCTGAGAACCTCGCCACATGGAGCGGTTCGCAGACCACCCAGCGTGAACGCGTAGTAGGGCGAGGTCCCAACCGAACAGTTGATGGCCGCGTAGGGGGCTTCATCCAACGGCCGAAGCCACTGGGCTTGCTTGCGGAGGAGAGGATCCTCCCCCTTGGCCGCGGAGTCGTTGTAGCGTGCCAGCGTGTGCACCAGGTTCCCCTCGGGCATCTCGAGCGCGCTTTCCAACTCGGCGATGGAGCCCTCCGTGGCGGCCAGTTCGAAGTCGAATTCCGGGCGGCCAAAGGAGCGGTTGTCGGCGATCAGGTAGGCCTTGCCCCGGGGTTGCTCGAAGCAGGCAGCGGCCACGCGGCCGTGGTAGCAGTCCTCGTTCACGAAGCGCTGCCCGCGCTCGTTGACCATGATCCCGTAAGTGAGGCTCGAGGGCGGATACCAGAGGGTGGTCAGGAAGATCTCCGACATCCGGATCGCCGCCCCGCCCACCGCCGACCCCATTCGGATGCCCGAGCCGTCATCGTTCGGGTTCCCGTGCAGTTCGATGTTTTCGATCCGCGCGTGCAGGCGCGGAACGTGGCTGGCAAGCATCTCCCCGTTCATGATGAAGCCCCCGCCGCACAGCACGACACCCCGCCGAGCCGCCACCAGGACCTCCTTGCCCGCACTGCGTGCGACGACACCCACGACACGACCCGCGACATCGACCACGAGCGCGCGACCCGCCGTGTCGTACTGGATCTCTACGCCGCTCTCTTCCACCGCCTTCGAGAGATGCCGCCAGAGTTCGACGCCGGCGTCGCCCTCGAGTGCCACCTTGTGGCCACGCGCGGCCGGCCGGGCCGCTTCGATGAATGGATAAGCCTTTTCATTGCCCGACCAGATCAGGCAGGCATCGGTCGGCTGTAGGGTGTGGCGATCCTCCCAGATTGCATCCGTGAAAGGGATGCCCAGTTCGACCAGCCAGTCGAAGTGGGCCACGCTCTCATCCGCATAGACCCGCGCCTTGGCCTCGTCCGGGCCGTCGCCTCCTGCCATCAGGTACTTGAACATCTCTTCGGGCGTGTCATCGAGCCCGACCGCTCGCTGCACGCGGGTGCCCCCGCCCAGGTAGATGTGGCCCCCCGAGATGGCCG
>JABSQX010000047.1 GCA_013215615.1 Myxococcales bacterium
GGGGACGAGAACATCGAAGCGACTCGGCTCCTTGACCAGCAGCATCGCCGCCGAGTCCACCAGCTGGTGGGCCAGCTCGACGTCCGGATAGTCCTTCGCCACCTCGTCGACGACCTCGACCCACAGCTGCGAGACCTCGAGCACGTTGGCCTTGTGGACGTGGGTGAGCTCCCGGCGGCGGCCCTGTGCGGCTTCGAAGGCGACATGGCAGATGCGGGCGATCTCGGTCTCGTCGTAGACCATGGTGTTGCGGGCCTCGCGTCGACCCTCAACCAGCGCCTGGCCTCGCGGCTCACCGAAATAGATGCCTCCGGTGAGTTCCCGAACCACCAGCAGGTCGATGCCCGCCACCACCTCCGGGCGCAGCGTGGAGGCATCGGCCAGGGCCGGGAAGACCGTGGCGGGCCGCAGGTTGGCGAAGAGATCGAGCGCCTTGCGGAGCCCCAGCAAGCCCTTCTCGGGGCGCGTGTCCACGGGCATGGCGTCCCACTTGGGGCCACCCACGGCACCCAGCAGCACCGCCTTGCTCTCGCGCGCCAGCGCCAGGGTTTCTTCGCTGAGCGGAGTGCCGTGTGCGTCGATGGAGGCGCCCCCGATCAGGCTCTCCTCGAAACTCAGTGACAATCCCGCGCGCTCCGCGGCCGCCTCGAGCACGCGACGCGCCTCGTGGGTCACCTCGGGCCCGATGCCGTCCCCCGGCAACACCAAGATCCGCTCTGCCATCAGATGCCCTTGGGCTCCGACGCACCCCGATGCCGCTTGTGCCACTCGAGCTTGTTGAGCGCGTGCACGTAGGCGCGCGCACTGGCCACGATGATGTCGGGATCTGCGCCGTTGCCGATCACGCGGCGATCGCCCTCCCTCACGCTCACCGAGACTTCGCCGAGGGCGTCCATGCCGCCGGTGATGGCGTTCACCTGGAAGCGCTCCAGCTCGCTCTTGGTCTCGGTGAGATCCGCGATGGCCTTGAAGACCGCATCCACCGGGCCGATGCCCAGCGCCGTGGCCTTGCAGGGCTCGCCGTCCACGCGCAGCGCCACCGTGGCGCTGGGGGTCGCAAAGGTGCCCGAGAGCACGGTCACCTCCTCGACATGGAAGCGCTCGTCGATCTGCACCGCGGCGTCGCTGGCCAGCGCCTCGAGATCTTCGTTGTAGATGATCTTCTTGGCGTCCGCGAGGGCCTTGAAGCGGCGGAATGCCGTCTGGAAGGCTTCGCCCTCCAACTCGAAACCCAGCTCGGTCAGGCGCTCCCGGAAGGCGTGACGTCCCGAGTGCTTGCCGAGCACCAGCTCGTTGGAAACACGGCCGATGGACTGCGGGGTCATGATCTCGTAGGTGATGGCCGCCTTCAGCACGCCGTCCTGGTGGATCCCCGCCTCGTGCGCGAAAGCGTTGTCGCCCACGATCGCCTTGTTGGGCTGCACGGAGACCCCGATGGTCGACGCCAGCAGCCGGCTCGAGGGATAGATCTCCTCGGTGACGATCTGGGTGTCCAAGCCGTCGTAGACGTCGGGCCGTGTCTTGATGGCCATCACCACCTCCTCGAGGGAGGTATTGCCCGCACGCTCGCCGATGCCGTTGACCGTGCACTCCACCTGGCGTGCGCCGGCACGCACCGCCGCCAGGCTGTTGGCCACGGCCAGGCCCAGATCGTTGTGGCAGTGCACCGCGAAGACGGCCTGCTCGCCGCCGGGAACGTTCTCGCGCAGGTGGGCGATGAGCGCCGCGTACTCCTCGGGCTGGGTGTAACCCACCGTGTCGGGCACGTTGAGGGTGCGGGCCCCGTTCGCCACCGCCACCCCGAAGACCTCCAGCAGAAACGCCCAGTCCGAGCGGGTGGCGTCCTCCGCGGAGAACTCCACGTCGTCGCAGTAGGCGCGGGCGCGCTTCACCGCGCGCTCCACCTCCGCGAGCACCTGCTCCCGGCTGAGGCGCAGCTTGTGCTCCATGTGGATGTCGCTGGTGGCGATGAAGGTGTGGATGCGCGGCCGCACCGCTCCCTCCAGCGCCTGGTGGGCACGGTCGATGTCCTCGTCCGGGGTGCGGGCCAGCCCACAGACACTGGTCTCGCGCAGCGAGTTGGCCACCGCCCGCACGGCCTCGAAGTCGCCCACACTGGCAATCGGGAAGCCCGCCTCGATGACGTCGATCCCCAGCTTCTCGAGCTGGCGGGCCAGCGTGAGTTTCTCGGAGAGGTTCATGCTGCAGCCGGGCGCCTGCTCGCCGTCGCGCAGCGTGGTGTCGAAGATGCGGATGCTCTCCCGGCTCATGCGGATCCTCCCGGCTTGCTCTCGGCGGGTTCCAAGGGCGCCACCTCCTCCAGGCCCTTGCCGGTGCTGCGTCTCCACAGCCAGTCGACCGGGCCGGAGAGCAGGTAGACAATGCCGATCAGGAAGAGCGTCACCGCCGGCTCCTGGACGATCAAGAGCAGCGCGATCACCACCAGCACCAGGGTGCCGTAGGAATGGCGGAGATCCATCTCCTTGCCGCTGCGATAGGGGATCGGGCTCACCATCAGGAGGCCCAGGCCCACCACGCCGAGGGCCACCATCACTTCGGGCACGGCCACCGTCACCCCGTTCTCCCGCAGGAAGGTCACGAACCACTGCGTGGAGGCCACCACGCCCGCCGCCGCCGGGCTCGGCATGCCCTCGAAGCGCGCGCGGTAGCGGCCCGGTGAGACGTTGAAGCGAGCCAGCCGCAGCGCCGCGCAGACCGTGAACAGGCAGGCCATCACCCAGCCCGGACGGCCCAACACCTCGAGGTTGCCGGCCGAGAAGGCCAGGATGGCGGGCGCCACCCCGAAGGAGACCGTGTCCGCGATGGAGTCGTACTCGGTGCCAAAGCGGCTGGTGGCGTGGGCGAGGCGCGCCACGCGCCCGTCGATGGCATCGCAAACCCCGGCCAGGATGATGCCCAGCGCCGCCATCTCGTAGCGCCCCGCGAAGCACTGCACGATCGCGTAGAAGCCGAAGGCGAGGTTCGCGGTGGTGATGAGGTGGGGGAGCAGGTAGAGGCCGCGCGACGGCAGCCGCGAGCCCCGGGCGCGACGCCGCGCACTGCGCCTGGACTCCTGGATGTTGGGACGTTCGGACACCATGGCGCCGGCCTCCCGGGCCTCGTCAGTTCTTGCTGCGGTCCACCAGACGGTTCTCCGAGAGCCAGGGCATCAGCTCGCGCAGCCGGGCGCCCACCTCCTCCATGGGGTGCGCCTGGCCCTGCTTGCGCAGCGCCTGGAACTGCAGGCCCCCCGACTGGTTCTCGACGATGAACTCCCGCGCGAAGACGCCCGTCTGGATCTCCTTCAGGATCTCCCGCATGCGCTCGCGCACGCTCTCGTCCACGATGCGCGGCCCGCGCGTCAGGTCCCCGTACTCGGCGGTATTCGAGACCGAATAGCGCATGTTCGCGACGCCACCCTCGTAGACCAGGTCGACGATCAGCTTCACCTCGTGGATGGTTTCGAAGTAGGCCATCTCCGGCGCGTAGCCGGCCTCGACCAGCGTCTCGTAGCCCGCCTGCATGAGGGCAGTGAGTCCACCGCAGAGCACCGTCTGCTCACCGAAGAGATCCGTCTCGGTCTCCTCGCGGAAGTTCGTCTCGATGATCCCCGCGCGGCCCGCGCCGATGCCCTTCGCGTAGGCGAGGGCGATCTCCAGCGAGTCGCCGGTGGGGTCCTGGTGGACGGCCACCAGCGAGGGCACGCCGCGGCCCTGCTCGTAGTTGGCGCGCACCGTGTGCCCGGGGCCCTTGGGCGCACACATGAAGACGTTGACCTCGGGCGGCGGATCAATGACCCCGAAGTGGATGTTGAAGCCGTGGGCCACCGCCAGGTAGTTGCCGGCCTCGAGGTTGGGCTCCACGTGCTCCCGGTAGATGGCGGCGGTGGTCTCGTCGGGCAGCGTCATCATCACGATGTCGGCGACGCGCGACGCCTCGTCGGGGGTCATCACCTTGAGGCCCGCAGCCTCGGCCTTCGCCCAGGACGGCGAACTCTCGCGCAGGCCCACCACCACATCGACCCCCGAGGCCGCCAGGTTCTGGGCGTGGGCGTGTCCCTGGCTCCCGTAGCCGAGGACGGCCACCATGCGGCCCTCCAGGCGACCCAGATCCGCGTCCTTGTCGTAGAAGATTCGTAGCGCCATCGGGGATGCGTACTCCTTGGGTGATGGGATCCGGGGGCCTGCGAGCGCGAAGACCAGACGGCGTTCGGGCTCCCGGCGCGGGACCGCCGCCCTCCGGGCCGTGAGGCGAGATTACGCAACGATTCCGGGCACGTCAAAAGCGCCCGAAGCCACCTCAGCGGCGTGCCTGGGGGGCGTTCGCGGGAGGGGCCTCCCAGGCCTCCCCGGTACGCAGCACCTCGGCCTGCGCGCGCCGCAGATACCAGGGCGCCAACAGGGCGGGATCCGTCCCCTGACCGCGCTCCAGTGCCGCCATACCCAGCGCTCCCAGGCACTCGGCGCGGGGGGCCAGTTCGGGAAGCAGCGTCACGCCCTCCCCCAACGCCTCCCGCAGGGCGGCGCCACAGACCGCGGCGCCCTCCCCGAGCAGCCGACACTGGGGGGGCAGCGCCGCCTCCAGTGCCTCCGGGCCGTAGACGCCAAGCGGCAGGCGGGGGTCCGGGGTCGAGGCATCCGCCGCGTAGGCGGCCGCGTAGACCTCGCCACGCCGGGCATCCAGCATGGGGACTGGGAGCCCCTCGCCCGGCGGCGCCGAGGCAGCCAGCACCGCCAACGTCGGCACCGCCACGGCCGGGCGATCGCTACCGAAGGCCAGCCCCTTCACGGTGGCCAGGCCGATGCGCAGGCTCGTGAAGGAGCCCGGGCCGATCGAAACCGCGTAGGCGTCCAGGTCCGCGACCCGCACTTCCGCCTCCTCGAGCAGCGCCTGGATGCTGGGCAGCAGGGTCTCGGCCGCGGGACGGGCGGGATCTCCGCGCCGCGAGGCCACGCAGTCGCCACCCCGCATCAAGGCGACGCTAACGATCGCGGTCGCGCTCTCGACGGCGAGCAGCCAGGGGCCCACGTGCAGCGCCCCCTGGCTAGAGGCCGCGCTGGGACAACCAGTCGATCAGGCCGGAGGACCAACCCACGAAGGACGACCAGTTGCGCGAGATGTCGTTCCAGAACGCAAAGCCCATCAGCAGCGCCAGGAACGCGAAGCCCAGCTGCTGGACGAATTCGCGGGTCCGCAGCGACAGTGGCCCACGCTTGATGCCCTCTGCGATGAAGAGCACCGCCTGGCCGCCATCCAGCACCGGGATCGGCAACAGGTTCAGGATGCCGAGGTTGATGCTGATCAGCACCATGATGCTCAGGTAGGTCGCCCATCCGGCCTCGTAGGCGCTGCCCGCGATCTGCGCGATGCCGATGGGCCCCGCGATCTGGTTGCGGGGCACGTCGCCCGTGACGAGCTTTACGAGCCCGCGCAGGAAGGTCCCTGTCACGTCTACGGTCATCTCGACGGCGCGCGGCAGTGCGACCAGCGGGTTGCGCTCGCGGTCCATGCCCACGGCGCCCGCCAACTGCTGCACCTCGGCGCTGATGCCGACCAGGTAGCGGGGCTCCGTGATCCCCATGCCGGCGTCGTACTCGGCGAGTTCCGGGGCGATGGAGGCCTCGCGCACCTCTCCATCGCGCGCGTAGCGGAGTTCGAGGGCGCGGCCCTCGCTGGTGCGCACCACCTCCGCGAAGGAAGCGAAACTGCCGATGGGGGCGCCGTCCACCGAGAGGATCAGGTCGCCCGGCTCGAGGCCCCCCCGCATGGCGGGCGACCCTTCGTTCACGCTGGCCACCAGCACGCTGGCGGGCAACACGCCGAATGCCTCGAGGCCGCCCACGGCGGGCGCCTGCAGCTCCAGGCTCTCCTCCCCGCGCAATACGCGAAGCGTCACCTCATCCTCATGCTGCACGTAGGCGAGTTCGAAGGACTTCCAGTCCTCCACCTCGAGCCCGGCCACGGCCTCCACCCGGTCGCCGGAGCGCAGCCCCGCCGCCGCCGCACGCGAAGTCGACGAGGGAACGCCCAACACGGCGCCGAGCCGCAGGTGCGCGGCTCCCAGCCAGCCAGCCTTCACGGGGGTGCCGAACTCGTCGAAGCGGTTGCGCGTGTCCAGCTTCACGCTGGCGCTGCGCGCCACTCCCTCCCGCTCGAAGGCGATCACCAGGCTCTCGCCGGCGTGGGCGCGCACGATGTCTTCCACGTCCGCCCACCACCCCACGGGCTCCGAGCCGAGGGCGGTAAGCTGGTCGCCCTCGAGCAACCCGGCTTGCTCGGCGGGCGAACCCGCCTCGATGCTCCCCACCACCGGCAACGCCCGAGGCATGCCGACGGACAGCATTCCCACGAAGACGACTACCGGCAGGATCAGGTTCATGGCCGGCCCTGCGCTGACGATGGCGAGCTTCTGCCAGAGCGTCTTGGCGTCGAGGTACTGGTCGTGGGGCGCATCCGGCGCCAGAGGCGCCTCGCCCTGGATCACGTCGAGGTTCTCGCCCAGCATCTTCACGTAGCCGCCCATGGGGAACCAGCCGATCTTGTACTCGGTATCCCCCCACTTCCACGCCAGGCGCCACGAGCCCCAGCCGATAGCTCGGCCGAAACCAATCGAGAACTGCAGCACGCGTACGCCGCACCAACGGGCCACCATGAAGTGGCCCAGCTCGTGGACGAAGATCAGGATGGAGAGCAGCAGTACAAAGGCAAAGAGCGTATTCATCTGCGTTCTCCTACCTCCTCGATCCATGCCTCCGCGCGCTCACGCGCCCAGGCGTCCGCCGCCAGTACGTCCTCCAGATCGCTTAGCGCGCCGGAGCCTCCGCCCGCCACATGAGCGTTGAGTACCGCGGCGTTGGCGGCCGCGATCTCGAGGAAGCGAATCCGCCCCGCCAGGAAGGCCGCTACCGAAACCTCGTTGGCGGCGTTCAGGATCGCGGGCGCCGCCTCGCTGACAGCCAGCGCCTCGAAGGCTAGATCCAGGCAGGGGAAGCGCTTCCGGTCCGGCTCCTCGAAGTCGAGCCGGCCACAGCGAGCCAGGTCGAGTTGCGGGAGGTCGAGGGGCAGACGCTCCGGGTGGGCGAGCGCCACCGAGATGGGCACGCGCATGTCTGGCAGCCCGAGCTGGGCGATTACCGAGGTATCCACGAACTCGACCAGCGAGTGCACGATGGATTGCGGGTGCACGACGACATCGATGCGTTCCGGGGGCACGTCGAAGAGCCAGCGCGCCTCGATGACCTCGAGGCCCTTGTTCATCAACGTCGCCGAATCGATGCTGATCTTGGGCCCCATGTCCCAGTTGGGATGCGCGAGGGCCTGCTCGACGCTGGCCTGGGCGATCTCATCAGCACTCCAACTCAGGAAGGGACCTCCCGAGGCGGTGAGGATCAAGCGCTGCAGGGAATCGCGCGGCGCACCGGAGAGCGCCTGGAAGATGGCGCTGTGCTCGCTGTCCACCGGCACCAGCGCCACCCCGTGGGCGCGCACCTCGC
Organism: Myxococcales bacterium; assembly: GCA_013215615.1. GTDB lineage: Bacteria > Myxococcota_A > UBA9160 > UBA9160 > SMWR01 > JABSQX01. Next base: position 7,494 of record JABSQX010000047.1, read on the forward strand.
GCAGTACCAGCGCGCCGGACATCACCATCACTTCCTTGTTGGCCAGCGCCACGTCGCGGCCCGCGCGGATGGCCGCCAGCGTGGGCGCAAGCCCCACCGCGCCCACCAGCGCCGCCATCACCAGGTCCGCCTCGTGGACCGCCACCGCCTCGAGGCCCTCCTCGCCTACGAGGATTTCCACCGCCTGGCCATTCAAGCGCGAGCGCAGTTCCTGCGCCGCAGAGGCCTCGGCGACCGAGACCAGCTCGGGGCGAAAACGTTGTACCTGCTCGGCGAGGCGCTCCACGTTACGGCCCGCCGCCAGCGCCATGACCTGGTAGCGCTCCGGGAAGCTCGCCATCACCTCGAGGGTCTGCACCCCGACGCTTCCTGTGCTGCCGAGGATCGAGACGCGCTTCACGAGTGCTTCCCCGATCCGCTCTGGACCTGCTCGCGGGTCAGTCCGAAACGCCGCTCGCGGCTCGCGTAGTCGACCAGCGCCGCCTCCAGATCCGCCGCGTCGAAGTCGGGCCACATGACGTCCGTCGTGTGGATCTCCGCATAAGCGATCTGCCACAGCAGAAAATTGGACACGCGCAATTCGGATCCGGTTCGGATCAGCAGATCGGGATCCGGGATCTCGGAATCGTAGAGGTAGGCGGCGAAGGTCTTCTCGTCGAGCTGCTCGGGATCGAACTTGCCCAGCTCGGCATCGCGCAGCAGCCCACGCGCTGCATCCACGATCTCGGCGCGCCCCCCGTAGGAGAGCGCGAAGATTACGTTGAGGCCCTGGTTCTCGCGGGTGCGTGCAACCCCGGACTCGACGCGCTCGCGAAGATCGTCGGAGAGGCGCTCCAGGCGGCCGATCACCCGCACGCGCACGTCGTTCTCCATCAGTCCGTCGATCTCTCGCTCGAGGTAGTTGTCGAGCAGGCTCATCAACTCCTTCACCTCGGCCTTGGGTCGGTTCCAGTTTTCGAGCGAGAAGGCGTAGAGGGTGAGATAACCGATGCCCAGCTCGCCTGCGGCGCGGGTGACGCGTCGGGCGGCCTCCATGCCCTGCCGATGGCCGCGCAAGCGCGCGAGGCCACGGCTCTCCGCCCAGCGCCCGTTGCCATCCATGATGATGGCCACGTGGTTGGGAACGCGCGGATCCGTCGCTGAGCGCTTCGACATGACTGGGCTTCCGACTGCAGCAGGCACCAACGACCCCGCTAGCGTGCGGAACGCGGCGGGGGGTAACGAAGCCCGCTAGACGGTCATGATCTCCTCTTCCTTCTGGGAGGTGAGCTGATCGATCTTCTCCACGAAATCGTCCGTGAGGCCCTGGATGCGTTTCTCCTCGCGGCGCTTGTCGTCCGCGGGCACGGAGCCATCGGACTCGAGCTCCTTGAGCATGGAGAGCGCGTCCCGCCGGGCTTCGCGCACGCCCACCTTGTGGTCCTCGGCGACCCGGTGAACGTGCTTGACCAACTCCTTGCGCCGCTCTTCGGTGAGCGACGGGATGGGAATGCGCACCACCTTGCCGTCGTTGCTGGGCGTGAGCCCCAGGTCCGAGGCCAGGATGGCCTTTTCGACATCCGACAGGGTGCTCTTGTCGAAGGGGGAGACCACGATCAGCCGCGGATCCGGCGTGCTCAACGAGGCGAGCTGGTTGAGCGGGGTGGGCGTGTCGTAGTAGATGACCTGGATACCGTCCAGCAGGGCGGTACTGGCGCGGCCTGTCCTCACCTTCTGGAGTTCGACGCGCAGGCGCCGCATCGCCTTTTCCATCGCGGCCTCGGCTTCCTCGTGCACCAGTCCAGCATCGCCTTCGGCCATGACTGCTACTCCTCGACGCGCGTTCCCAGCGCTTTCCCCGCCGCCACCCGCAGCAGGTTGCCGGGAACCCCCATATCGAATACCACCATCGGGAGATTGTTCTCTCGACACATGGCGATGGCTGTCTGGTCCATCACCCGGAGATTCTTCTGTAGCGCCTCGTCGAAGCTCACGCGCTCGTAGCGCCGTGCCTTCGGGTTCTCCCTCGGATCCGAGTCGTAGACACCATCCACTCCGTTCTTGGCCATCAGGATCAACTCTGCGCCGATCTCGGCGGCGCGCAGGGCGGCCGCCGTGTCGGTCGAGAAGTAGGGGTTGCCGGTACCCCCCGCGAAGACCACGATGCGGCCCTTCTCCAGGTGGCGGACGGCGCGGCGTCGAATGTAGGGCTCGGCGACCGACTGGATCTCCAGGGCGGAGAGCACCCGCGTCACGAGCCCCGCCTTCTCGAGCGCGTCCTGAAGGGCGAGGGAATTGATGACGCTGGCCATCATGCCCATGTAGTCTGCGTTGGCGCGGTCCAGGCCCTGTTCGGAGGCATGGATGCCACGAATCACGTTGCCGCCACCCACCACCACCGCGAGCTGCACCCCCAGCTCGTGGACTTGGTGGATCTCCCGGGCCGTCGTCTCGATCATGGTCGGGCTGATTCCAAAGCCCGTCTCCCCGGCCAGCTGCTCGCCGGAGAGCTTCACCAGCAGCCTTCCGTAGGCGGCTTTCACGAGGGCGTGGCCTCCTCCCCGGATTGGCCCAGCTTGAAGCGCGCAAAGCCGCTGACGCGGGCACCCGCCTCGTCGAGAAGGCTCCCCACGTTGCGATCGGGGTCCTTGACGAAGGACTGCTCGACCAGGCAGATGTCCTTCAGGTACTTCTTGATCTTGCCCTCCACGATCCGGTCCAAGACCTTCTCGGGCTTGCCCTCCTGTACGGCCTGGTTTCGATAGATCTCGCGCTCCGTGTCCAGCAGCGCCTCGGCGATGTCCTCCTTGAAGACCGCCACCGGCGTGGGATCCGCCGCTGCCACGTGCATCGCGACGTCCCGTGCGAGTTCCGCGGCGTCGGCTGCGCCCTCCACGCCCACCAGCACGCCCAGCTTGGCGCCCGCGTGCACGTAGCCGCCCACCAGGCCGTCCTTCACCTCGAGGCGCGCCACGCGCTTGATGACGATGTTCTCTCCCAGCTTCGCGATGGATTCGCTAATGCGGTCGGCCACGCGCTGGCCGTCCGTGGAAGCCTCGGCGAGTTCTTCCGGGGTCTGCGGACCATCCGCGGAGGCCACCAGCGCCGCCAACCCACTGCCGAGCGCAGCGAAGTCATCGGTACGGGCCACGAAATCCGTCTCGCAGCCCAACTCCACCATGCCGCCGACCGGTCCCTCCATGGAGACCGCGATCATGCCCTCACTGGTTTCGCGGCCCTCGCGCTTGCCAGCCTTGGCGAGGCCGCGCTCTCGCAACACCGCCAGCGCCCGCTCGAGGTCTCCCTCCGCCTCGGTGAGCGCGCGCTTGCAGTCCATCATTCCCGCGCCGGTCTGCTCGCGCAGATCCTTCACCGCCTTAGCAGAGATCTCTGCCACACCTTTCCCCTTCCAATTTCCGGTCCGTCGTTCCGCAATCCAGGCCGCCGATGAATGCGACCGCTACTCGCTGGCAGGTGCCGAGGGGTCCGGGGCAGGCTCTTGCTTGGGCGCTTCGCCTCCAGCTTCCGGGGCAGCAGGTGCTTCCGGGGCAGCGGGAGCTTCCGGGGCAGCAGGTGTTGCCGGCCCTTCGGCGTGCGTGCCGGTGGCGCCGGAGCGCCCCCCGCCAGGCGGGCGTGGACCCGCGCTGTGCGAGCTGCGTCCGCGGCGTGGCTGTTGCTTGATCTCCACCACCACCTTGCCCGTGGAGGGCTTCCCGGCTTCCTCGGCCCGTGCCTCCTCTTCCTCCGCGGCCTTGCTCTGCAGCCGCTCGTTGTGGATCAATGCGCCTTCCGCGCAAGCGTCCGCTACGCGCCCGAAGTAGAGGCGAATGGCGCGCGCGGAATCGTCGTTGCCGGGGATTACGAGATCGACGGTGTTGGGGTCGCAATTGGAGTCGACGACGGCGATCACCGGGATGCCGAGACGCCGCGCCTCCTGCACTGCGATGACCTCGCGGTTCACGTCGAGGACGAAGACGGCGTCCGGCAGCTTCGTCATCTCCTTGAGACCGTCCAGCGACTTGCTGTACTTCTCGATGGAGCGGTTGATGCGCGACAGCTCCTTCTTGCTGAACTCGGCCACGCGCTCTTCGTCTGCGACCAACTCCAGCATCTCCTTGTAACGGTCGATCGATTTCTTGACCGTCTTGAAGTTGGTCAGCATGCCACCCAGCCAGCGGCGGTTCACGTAGTACTGACCCGAGCGGGTGGCCTCGGCCTCGACCACGGGCTGCGCCTGTCGCTTGGTGGCGACGAAGAGCACCTTGCCGCCGTCCGCCACCGTGTCGCGCAGNAAATCCAGGGCCTGCTTGAAGCGGGGCAGCGTCTGGTCGAGATCGATGATGTGGACGCCGCTTCGCTCCCCAAACAGGTAGGGCTTCATGCTGGGGTTCCAGCGCCGCGCCTGGTGGCCGAAGTGGCAGCCAGCCTCCAGCAGGTCGCGGATGCTCACGGCCTTCTTCGCGAGGACTTCGGCGAGGGGCGCTGTGTCCTCCGCCTCGGGCGGCGCTTCGACGGGGGCCGCGGGGGCCGCCGGCTGCGCGACGGCCTCGGTCGCTTCGCTGTCTTGGGAGGCGCCCGCCTCTTCCGTCGGTTCGGCCATACGAATCGCTCCTTCGCGGTTGTACTTCCGCCCCGGTGCAGGCTTCCCCGACCCGCGTAGAGGAAACCGGGCCTCTAGGCTCGGTCCCGAGCGCCGCCGGTCACCCGGAAGCGCCCCACGGGCACCGCTGGGGTGCTCCCGGAACGTGTGCGTTGGCAGAGGGTTAGCAGACTCTCCGGCAATTTGCAGCTCGCCCGGCTGGGCGACCCTAGGTGGTGTACTCGGCGTTGATCCGCACGTAGTCGTAACTGAGGTCGCAGGTCCACAGCTGGGCCTCGCCCGCGCCTGCAGCCAGCTCCACCTCGATCTCGACCTCGGCGCCCCGCAGGCGTGCCGCAGCCCGGCGGCGCGCAGCCGGGCCCGTAGCTGCGCCATCCCGGAACACCGTGACGCCGCACAGCCGCACCCGGCTGCGCGCCAACCGCAAGTCGATGCGACCCGCGCCCAGCGTCTGCAGGATGCGCCCCCAGTTGGGGTCCGCGCCGAAGAGCGCGGTCTTGACCAGTAGCGAGTTGGCGATGCGGCGCGCCGCACGTTCGGCCTGGGCGCGGCTGCGCGCACCCCGCACGCGCACGTCCACCAGCTTGGTGGCGCCCTCCCCGTCCCGCGCCAGGTCGCGGGCCAGCTCCGCGGTCACCGCCTCGAGCGCCCCCCGGAACTCCCGGGCTCCGGGACTGCTCGGCCCTGTCATGCGGCGGTTGCCGGCGGCTCCGTTTGCGAGCAGGAGCACCATGTCGCTCGTGGAACCCTCGCCGTCGATGCTCACGCGGTTGAAGCTCTGGTCGGACGCTGCCCGCAGGGAGGCGCGTAGGAAGCCGGGGCTCACCTCGGCATCAGTAAGTAGGAAGGAGAGCATGGTGGCCATGTCGGGCTCGATCATCCCCGAGCCCTTGGCGATGCCCGCGAGCGTGAGCGTCCGCCCAGCCACCTCGAAGCGCGCCGAGGCGAGCTTGGGGAAGGTGTCCGTGGTCATGATGGCACGGGCTGCGCGCTCGAGGCCCGACGGCGCCAGTGCCGACGAAGCCTTCCTTACGCCGGCGCGGATCCGGGTCATGGGCAGCGGCTCACCGATGACGCCCGTGGAGGCCACCAGCACCTCCTGCTGCGCAACCCCCAGCGCGGCGGCAACCGCCGCCGTCGTGGCGCGGGCGTCGCGCCGGCCCCGCGCCCCCATGGCGACGTTCGAGCAGCCGCTGTTGGCCACGATGGCCCGGGCGCCGCCACGCTGCACGCGGGTGCGTGAGAGTTCGACGGGGGCGCCCACCACGGTGGAACGCGTAAACACGCCCGCCGCGCTGGCGGGGCGCTCACTCACCAGCAGCGCCAGGTCCAACCCGCGCGCCTTGACCCCGCAGCGCACACCCGCGGCCCGGAAACCCGGCACCCGGATCGCTTTCCGCTCCACGACGCCCGCCAACCCCACTAGGCTCCGTGGCACTTCTTGTACTTCTTGCCGCTGCCGCAGGGACAAGGATCGTTGCGACCCACCTTGCCCACCTTCTTGTTGCCGGCCGCGCGCGGGGCGGCGCCGGGCTGTGCGACGGGTCCCGAAGCGGGAACCGGCGGCGGCGCCTGCAGCTGCGGCCCCGAACCAGCCATCTGGGCGGGAGGCTCCTCGCCCGGCGCCGGCGGCAGCGCGAAGCGCGCCACCAGCTGCATGACCTGCTGGTCGATGCGCGTGTTCATCTCGTCGAAGAGCGCGTAGCCCTCGCGCTGGTACTCGATCTTGGGATCCCGCGACGCGTAGCCGCGCAGGCCAATGCCCTCGCGCAGGCCGTCCATGGAGTGCAGGTGATCCTTCCACTGGGCGTCGAGGATCTGCAGGAGGATGCTGCGCTCGAAGAACTCGAAGGGCGGGTACTCGCCCGAATGCTGCTCGGAGAGTGCGTCGCAGCTCTTCTTCTTCTCCTCGAGCGCGGCGTTTACGCGATCGAGCAGGACACGACCGACGACCTCCCGGTCTCGCGGAACATTGCCTTCCTCCTGGAAGGGAGCCGCGGTGGCGTCGAATTCGACGCCAAACTGCCCGGTGAGCGTGTGCGCGAGTTCGACGAGAGCCTCGGGATCGGCCTCGCTCTTCTCCGCCCAGTGCGTGCCGAGGTGCTCGACGAGCACGCCCTCGGACATGTCGAGGATCTCGTTGTGGATGTCCTCCCGCATCAGCGCTTCTTCGCGCCGGCCGTAGAAGGCCTTCCGCTGCTGGTTCATGACGTTGTCGTAGTCGAGCAGGTGCTTGCGGGTGTCGAAGTTGCGCGCTTCGACCTTGCTCTGCGCGTTTTCGATCACGCGCGTCAACAGCTTGTTCTCGATGGCCTCGCCCTCTTCGACGCCGATCCGATCCCAGAGCTGCTTGACGCGATCGGACTCGAAGATGCGCAGCAGATCGTCCTCGAGGGAGAGGTAGAACTGCGTCGAGCCAGGGTCGCCCTGCCGCCCGGAGCGCCCACGCAACTGGTTGTCGATGCGGCGGCTCTCGTGGCGTTCGGTCCCCATGATGTGCAGGCCGCCAGCAGCCACCACCTCATCGCGCTCGGCCTCGCATTCCTGCTCGAAGCTCGCGAAGGTCTCCGGGTAGTCGGCGCTCGTCTTGTCCCCGCCGCAGCGTCCCAGGGCCAGCATCTCGGCATTGCCCCCCAACACGATGTCGGTCCCGCGCCCCGCCATGTTGGTGGAAATGGTGACGGTCCCCTTCCGGCCCGCCTGGGCGACGATCTCCGCCTCGCGCTCGTGCTGCTTGGCGTTCAAGACGTTGTGCTTGACACCGCGGTTCTTGAGCTTCTTGGAGAGCTTCTCTGAACTCTCGATGGAAATGGTCCCGACGAGGATGGGCTGGCCATCCTTGTGACGCTGCTCGACGTCCTCCACCACCGCGTTGAACTTCTCGCGCTCGGAGCGGAAGACCACGTCCTGCTGGTCGTCGCGGATCATGGGCCGGTGAGTGGGCACCACGGTGACGTCGAGGTTGTAGATCTTTGCGAATTCCGGGGCCTCGGTATCCGCGGTGCCGGTCATCCCCGCGATCTTTCCGTACATGCGGAAGAAGTTCTGGAAGGTCACCGAGGCCAGCGTCTGGTTCTCGCTGCGGACTGCGATGCCCTCCTTGGCCTCCACGGCCTGGTGGAGGCCATCCGACCAGCGGCGGCCCGGCATCATGCGGCCGGTGAACTCGTCGACGATCACCACCTCGGGGCGCCCGTCCTCCCCCTTGCGCACCACGTATTCGACATCGCGCTTCTTGAGGTTGTGGGCCTCGAGGCCCTTCTGGACGGCGTGCAGCACCGGGGCCACCTTCGGGTCGTAGAGGTTGTCGACCCGCAGGATCTTCTCGACCTTGCGGACTCCCTCCTCGGTGAGGGTGGCGCCGTGGGCCTTCTCGTCCACCCAGAAGTCGCCGGTCTCCTCGATCTCCTTCTGCGCCTCGCCCTTGGTGCCGATGTCGAGGCGGGGGATCACCCGGTCGACCACCGCGTAGAGTTGGGTGTCCTGCTCCGAGGGGCCCGAGATGATGAGCGGCGTGCGGGCCTCGTCGATGAGGATCGAATCGACCTCGTCCACGATCGCGTAGTGGCGGGAGCGCTGCACCTGCTGGGTGGTGGTGAACTTCATGTTGTCGCGCAGGTAGTCGAAGCCCAGCTCGTTGTTGGTCACGTAGGTGACGTCCGCCCTGTAGGCCGCAGCGCGCTCCTCGTCGCTGACGCCGTGCACGATCACACCAACGTCGAGGCCGAGGAAGCGATGCACCTCGCCCATCCACTCGGCATCGCGCCGGGCCAGGTAGTCGTTGACCGTCACCACGTGCACACCATCGCCCGAGAGGCCGTTCAGGTAGGAGGGCAGCGTCGCCACCAGGGTCTTGCCCTCGCCGGTGCGCATCTCCGCGATGCCGCCGCGGTGCAGCACCACGCCGCCGATCAGCTGCACGTCGTAGTGGCGCTGGCCGAGCGTGCGCTTGGCGGCCTCTCGAACCGTCGCGAAGGCCTCGGGGAGCACGTCGTCCAGGGGCTCGCCGTTCTCGAGGCGGGTACGGAACTCCGCGGTCTTCGCCGCCAGCTCGGCGTCGGAGGCCTTGACGAGCCCGGGCTCCAAGGCGCTCATCCGCTCCACCAGCGGAACGATGCGCTTGATGACCCGGTCGTTGTGACTGCCGAAGATCTTGTGGAGCGGGTTCGCCATTGCGACCGCGGTCGCCTCCCGGGGTGCGGGCGGGAGTGTACGGAAGCCCCGAAACCCGGGCTAGCGAGCCGCCGACCTCGATGCGCCGAGGCAGGCAGGCCCGGGACCCGGCCGGCGTCTCCCGATCCGCCAACGCACAGTCCCCTGCACCCTCTCGATCGGGTGGCGCGGTCCTGCCCTTGAGCTGCCACGCGCCTGCCGGGTCGGGAGCCTGCGTTGCTAGGCTTCGCGCATGCCCGGGGACGACTCACTGGAGCTCTTTCCCGACGCGGCACCCGTCCGCGTCCCGCACAACGCCCCGCTCGCGGAACGCATGCGGCCCCGCAGCCTCGACGAGGTGGTGGGCCAGGAGGCACTGCTGGCCCCCGGCACGGCGCTGCGGGCCCTCGCCGACGCGGGCCGGCTGCCCTCGATGATCTTGTGGGGGCCACCGGGCTGCGGGAAGACCACGCTGGCCCGGCTGCTCGCCGATCGCTGCCAGGCGCGCTTCGAGCCCCACTCCGCGGTGATGGCAGGGGTCAAGGAAATCCGGGCGGTGGTGGAGCGCGCGCGCCGGGAGCCCCGCGGCGCTCCCCCCACCCTGCTCTTCCTCGACGAGATCCACCGGCTGAACCGCGCCCAGCAGGACGCCCTGCTCCCCCACGTGGAGACGGGTCTCCTCACGCTGATCGGCGCCACCACCGAGAACCCCTCCTTCGAGGTGATCGCCCCGCTGCTATCGCGCTGCCGGGTCTTCGCCCTGGAGCGGCTCTCCACCGAGGCCCTCCGCGAGGTGGTGGTCCGCGCGGCTCGAGACCCCGAGCGGGGCTACGCGCGCAGCGGGCCCGAAGTGCCCGAGGAGGTGGTGGACGCCCTCGTCCACGCCGCCGACGCGGATGCGCGCCGCGCACTGGGGCTGCTGGAAACCGCGGTGGCGATCCACGCGCAGTCGGGGGACGCTGCTGCACCACTCTCCCTGGCAGCCCTGCGCGAGGCGGTGGGGCAACCCGTGCTGCTCCACGATCGCGACCGCGAGGAGCACTACAACCTGGCCTCGGCGTTCATCAAGAGCCTGCGTGCCAACGATCCCGACGCGGCCCTCTACTACGGCGCGCGTCTGCTGGCCGCGGGGGACGATCCGCTCTTCCTGGCGCGCCGCCTGGTGATCTTCGCCTCCGAGGACGTCGGCAACGCCGATCCCACCGCGCTCTCGGTCGCCACCGCCGCCTACCAGTCCCTCGAGCGCATCGGCATGCCCGAGGGCCGCATCCCCCTCGCCCAGGCCATCACCTACCTGGCCTGTGCGCCGCGCAGCAACGCCGCCTACCTGGGGATGGATCGCGCGCTCGAGGCGGTGTCACAGCACGGCTCCCTGCCCGTACCCATGCACCTACGCAACGCCCCCACCGGACTCATGAAGTCGATGGGCTACGGGAAGGGCTACGCGTACCCCCACGACGCGCCCGAGGGCTTCGTGGCCACCCGCAATCTCCCCGACGCCCTGGGCGACGCCCGCTTCTACGAGCCCCGGGGCGAGGCCGCGGAGGCCGAGATCGCCGAGCGGCTGGCTGCCTGGCGCAAGCACCGCGAGTAAGACGGCTACGCCGCCGCCGCTACGCCAGGATCACGGCCTCGATGCCCTGCTCGAGAACGCGGTCGACCTCTTCGGGAGAAGCAGCGCTCAGCGATCCCGGTACTCGAGCTTCTCGCCCGTCATCAGGAACTCGGGATGCTCCACGTAGCCCTTGATCCCCTCCAGGGAGATCGCGGCGTAGAGCCCATCGGCCACGCGTTCATCGTAGTTGCAGCCGAGGTCGAAGACCTTCACGCCGTCATGACGCTCGTAGAGCTGGCCGATCACCACGAAGTGTGAGCACGTCCCATACTCCCAAAGATGGTGATAGCCCACGCTCAGTCCGACCGATCCCAGATCCGCGACGAACACCGATGCGAACATCGGGTCGTCGTCGATCATGGCCTTCGGAAGCAGACCGAATCGGTTGGCCCTGTCGAGCGCCCAGACTCCCACCTTGACGAGCAGCGGCGGAAACTGCAGCGCCAACTTCACTTCCTTGTCGCTCTGGGTGACCTTGCCTCGGCGCCTCGCCAGCAGCGCGTTGCGAAGACGCGTGACCATCTCGTCGAGTTTTTCGCCTTCCGGAAACGCGTTCTTCACCGTCAGGATCGGCGCACCGTCGAGCATCTCCTGCTTCGCGGAATACGTGATCCAGACGCCGTCGCGCTGATACAGGCGACCCCCCACCACGAAGCGGTTGACGCCAGGCCGCTCGTTGAAGCAACGCGCGAGCGAAGCCAGCACGAGATTGAACATCGACAGCCACTGATCTCGGGGTCGGCCTTCGTTGTAGCGCTCGAGAAATTCGAGAGCGGGCCCCGCCTCGACGTTCATGCTGTAGAGAAAATTCGAATCGTTTCGCCGCGGCGAAATGAAGGGCATGAACTGGTGGGTCCGCGACAGCCCGGTTACCAGCTCGCCATCGGCTCGACGGCCAAACATCAGTCCACTTCTCCCCGGACCCGCGACAACGCGGATCCCCCTCCGAGGCGTCGGCTTCGCTGCGGCAACGAGCACGCAGACCCGTCGTCAGGGACATAGCAGAAAACGCCCGCGCGCGCGGGGAGACCGCCGCTCAGCGTGGACTCGACGTCTCCCCGGCCGCGAGCGCCCCTGCGCGGGCGACCGCCTCGGCGAGTGGAAGACGCGTGACGGTGGGGAGCGGAGCCTCGGTGTCGCGCTCTCCCACCCAGCGGAAGGTCATGAAGCCCCGGCTGTGGCCCGCGGTCTCGAGGTAGTTGGGGTGATCGCTGCGCGCGTGCGCGACCAGGAAGCGCACCATGCCGTCCGGGTCGGTGGTCACGTCGTCGTGGGTTCGCGACCCCTTGCGTTTCGCGTAGTCGACGGATTCGTGCCAGGGGCTCTCGATCGCAAGGTTCCAGAAGCGAACGTCGAGGGGCTCGACCTCGACGATCAGCGCTTCGTCCTCGGCGACCGCATAGGTACCGATGAGGTAGAGGTTGCCGGGGCTGCTGATGTCGGCGCCGAAATCGTCGCTGTTTCGACGCAGGAAGACGTTGGGGGGATCCGTGAGCGATGGAGACACGTAGCGGTGCAGCAACCCAACCCCCGTTAGCGCAAAACTCGCGCCGCGGATTCCCCGGGCGACCTCCGCGTCGTTCGAGGGCGGCAGCGGATCGAAGCGCTCCTGGCCCACGACCTCGATCTCGTAGGTCGCGAGAACCTCGCTCTCACGGTCGCCGATGTACTGCCGCACCAGGATCGAACCGTCGCCCGGACGGGTCTTGATCCAGTGGCCGGGAGCTTCGGGGTCTTCCCCGGTGAGCCAGAGCGTGAAGTCGCCATTCGCATCCGCGCCGATCGTCCGTTCGTCCACGTAGCCCAGCGACTTGCCGCGGCCCGAAGGTCCGCGCGCGAGCACCGTGAAGGAAAGGGAGTCGACGGATCCGATGTTGCCGGTGATCTTGTAATCCAGGTTGCCGTCCCAGCGAACGTTGTCGTACTCGGCATCGGGGTTGTCACCGCCGACCTTCCGGCGCTTNGTGTCCATCCGCGCAAAGTGCGGTGCGGGCGGATAGGCATCGCCGCCCACGTCCTGGGCCATCGCGACGATTCGCAGCAGGAAGCGCATGCCCTCCGAGGCCTCGCGCTCGTTGGTGGCATCGGCGAGGATCGTGTCGCGCAACTCGTCCAGCTTGGCGATGAATCGATCGTAGGCCTGGACGCTCTCGAGCTGCGAGAAGCGCTCGGTGGACGCGGCCTCGTCATCGGCCAACGAGGCCGAGGCGAACGCGAGAAGCAACGTGACGACAAAGATGCGGGCCATGAAACCTCCTTGGAGTCCCACACCCACTCTAGTCCGAAGCGGCGGCGGCGGGTAGCCGGGGCACCCCTCGGTCGTTCGCCTCCCCATGCTGTAACCTGATGCCCTTCACGAAGCGTTGGGAGTCACACCATGAGTAAGGAAGGCAATTTCATTCAGCGAGCGATGGCGGTCCAGTTCCCGCTCATCGACCTCAGGCTCAACGGTCTCGTGGGNTTCGCGTTCGCGCTGGCAGTCGCGAAATTGTGGNANCCNGTGCTCGCCCTGGATTGGCACTGGTACGCGCTGATCGCGGTAGTCGCGGCCATCAAGCCACTCGTCACGTTCTTCCGCTCGGTCTGAGCGGAGCCGCGGCCCGCCCGCTAGTCGAACTCCATGCCGTAGAGCGCCACNGCATTNTCGCAGACGATGCGCTGCCGGACTGGCTCGGGCACTCCCGCGAAGTTTCGCTCGATGAAGCCGCGTGAATCCGGGAACGTCGAGTCCGAGTGCGGGAAGTCCGAAGCCCACATGTAGTTCTCGGCCCCGAAGATGTCGTGGGTGCGGGGACCGATCGGGTCGTCCTGGAAGGTCGCCCAGACCTGGCGGCGCACGTATTCGCTGGGTCGCAGCGGCGTGTCGTCGGTCCACAGGTTGCCGAACTTTTCGAAGGCGTGGTCCATGCGGTAGATGAAGTGCGGCAGCCAGCCGATGTCATTCTCCGCGGACACGATCCGGAGCTTCGGGAAGCGCGCCAGAACACCACAGAAAACCAGCGTGGCGAGCGACTCCTGGATCTCGTGAAGCACCGTCGAGTACCAGACGCCGGGGTTCACGCCATCGCTACCGATCGTCTTGTTGCCTACCCCGACGGTGCGCCGGCCCCGGCTCGCGATGATGTGGAGCGATACCGGCAGCTCCGCCTCGGAAGCGGCCTGCCAGAAAGGATCGTAGGCGCGGTCGCTGTAGGGGCGCTCTTCGGGCGCAGCCCCCCAGATCATCGCACCCCGCATGCCCTGCTTCGCGATGCTCTCGACGTCCTCCACGGCCGCGTCGATGTCCTCGAGGGAGATCAACCCGAT
>JABSQX010000048.1 GCA_013215615.1 Myxococcales bacterium
CGCCGAGTACCATCGCTGGTTCGAAAGCGACCACATGTACTCCTCGGTGCTGGTCGGACCGGGCGCCTTCTCGGCCAACCGCTACGTGGCCACACGCGAGCTCAAGGCGCTGCGCGCGCCGCGCGACGGTGGGGTCTTCGAGCACGTCGAGGCGGGCTCCTTCACCGCCCTCTACTTCATCGCCGAGGGCAGCGTCGAGGAGCACTTCGCCTGGTCGTTCCCCGCGCAGGCGGAGCTGGGTCGGCAGGGACGCAACAACCCCCACCGCGATCTCGTGCTGACCTGGCTCTGCGACTACCGGGGGCGCCTGGGCCGCGACGCCGACTCGGTGCCCCCCGAAGTGGCTCTCGACCACCCCTATCCGGGCCTGGTGATGGCCTGGGTGGATCGCGCGGAGGCCACGAGCCTCGAGGACTTGCAGGCGGGTCTCGAGGAGTTCTTGCTGCCCGGCCTGCTCGCGGACTCCCCGATCGACCAGCTGCTCTTCTTCGCGCCGCGCGACTTTCCGGCTCCGCCGCCCGAAGTCCCGCTCACTCCCGGCGCGGTCGAGCCCAACGCCTTCGTGGGCGAGCGGCTGCTGGTGCTCTTCTTCTTGGACTGCCCGCCCCAGCAGGCCTGGGCAGCGCACTTCGAGAGCTTGGGGGCGGTGCTCGCAGAGCGTGGGCTGGGGGGCTTGGCGCTGGCCGCGCCCTTCTTGCCCGCGCTGCGGGGCACGAGCCGCTACCTCGACGCACTGTGGTAGTTCCTCGCCTCGACGCCAACGATCTCTGGTGGCTGGTGGAGGAGCGCGCCCGCTGCTCCCCGGAGCGGGAGGTCGCGGTCGACGAGGCGCATCGCTCGCTCACATTTTCGGAGCTCGCGCGTCGCGCGGAGGGCGCCGCCGCGGCACTGGCGGCGTCGGGAGTGGGAGAGGGCACGCGGGTGCTCTGGATCCTGCCCACTCGCATCGAGGCGCTGGTGCTGACGGCGGCGCTGGCGCGCTTGGGCGCCGTGCAGATCCCGCTGATCCCCGTCTACGGCGAGCGCGAGATCGGCTTCGTGGTCGAGCAGGCGCGCCCTGAAATGCTGGTGGTCCCCGCCGAGTCGAAGCGCGCGGAGCTTCCTCTTCTCGCGCACCGCGTCTGCGTCGCGGCGACGCGGGCGCCGGAACTCCTGCTGCTCGGGGACCGGCTCCCGGATGCTGACCCGGTGTCCTTGCCGGCTCGCACCGAGCCCGGGGACGACCACGCGTTGCGCTGGATCTTCTACACCTCGGGCACCACCTCGGAACCCAAGGGCGCGCTGCACAGCGACGCCACCCTGGCGGCCTCTGCGCGGGGCATCGACCTACCGCACCGCTTCGTCGCCGAGGACCAGGTCTCCCTGGTCTTCCCCTATGCACACATCGGCGGCCCCCAACTGCTCTTCTCGGCGCTGATGGTGGGGTACCGCCTGATCCTCACAGAGGTCTTCGACCCGGAGCGGGTGATCGACACGTTGAGCGCCCACGGGGTCACCCTGGCGGGGCCGGGGCCCGCCTTCTGGCAGGCCTTCATCGACGCCCAACGGCGTTCGCCGCAGCGCAAGCTCTTCCCGGAACTGCGTGCGCTCATCGGCGGTGGCGCCGCGAAGCCCGGCAACCTGCAGCGGGAGGCGCGGGAGGTGCTGGGCGTGGAGATCGTCTCCGGCTACGGGCTCACCGAGTGCCCGGCACTGGCCTACAACCACGTGGGCGACCCCGACGAGGTGCTCGCCAGCGATGGGCGCGGCGTGCTGGGCGTGGAGATGCGCACGCTGCGCAGCGACGGCCGTCCCGCCGTACCCGGCGAAGAGGGCGAGATCTGCGTCAAGGGCCCCATGCTCTTTCGCGGCTACCTGGATCCGACCCTCGATGCCGGGGCCTTCGACGACGAGGGTTTCCTGCGCACCGGCGACCTGGGCTGCCTGGATGCGGCGGGCCAGTTGCGGGTGAGCGGGCGCTTGAAGGACATCATCATCCGCAAGGGCGAGAACATCAGCGCCAAGGAGGTGGAGGACGTGCTCGTCGAGCACCCTGCCGTCGCCGAGGCGGCGGTGGTCGGCCTGCCCGACGCGGCACGCGGAGAACGCGCTTGCGCGGTGGTGGTGGTCGCAGAGGGCGCCGCATCCCCGTCGCTCGACCGGCTCCTCGAGCACTGCGTGGCGGCGGGCCTGTCGAAGGCGAAGGTCCCCGAGCAGCTGGAGGTCGTGGACTCCCTTCCCCGCAACGCCACCGGCAAGGTGATGAAGCTTACGCTTCGGGAGCGTTACGCGGCCGCTGATCAGCCGAGGCCGTAGAGCTTCAGCACGTTGTCGCGCACCATCTTGCGCCGCTCGTCCGCGGGCACGTCCCCGAAGTGCCTCTCGATGTATTCCCGCGAGGAGGGCCAGGAGCTGTTGACGTGGGGGTAGTCGCTCGACCAGAGGATGTTCTCCACGCCGATGATGTCGCGGTTGCGCACGCCCACCACGTCGTCGATGAAAGTGCCGAAGACCTGGCGGTGAAAGTAGAAGCTGGGCGGCTCTTCGAGTTCGGAGCCGGTGTGGTAGCGGTGGCGGTCGAAGACGTGGTCCATCCAGGGAAGCAGGAAGGCCATCCAGCCGATGCCGCTCTCGACCGAGACCAGCTTCAGGTTGGGGTGGCGCTGCAGGATGCCCGAGAAGATGAAGGAGGCGATGGGCTCGCACATCACGGTCTTGTTGACAGAAATTTGCACCATCAGGTTCTGCGAGATGCCTCGGCTCACCGGCTTCGTGCCGAGGTGGAAGTGGACGGGCAGGTTGAGGTCGGCGAGCGCCGCCCACAGCCGCTCGTAGTGGGGGTCGAGGTAGGGGAGGTCTTCGGGAGGGGAATCCTCGTAGGCGGGAATGGCGGGGATCAGCACGCCGCAGAGACCCTGCTTCGCGCCGCGTTCCGCCTCGGCGACGGCGGCGTCGAGATCCCAGATGGGGAGTTCCGCTACGCCCAGCAGCCGCTTGGGGTGGGCGGCGCAAAACTCCGCGATCCAGTCGTTGTAGGCCCGCATCATGACTTCCTGCATGGGCCGGTCGAGGCTGCGGATGGCCACGCCGCCCCCGGCGCCGCTGCCGAAGAGGACCTGGGCCTCCACGCCGTCGAAGTCCATGTCCTCGATGCGGGCGTCCGGATCCCAGCCGCCCTTGCGCCCGTCCGATTTGGACTTCGCGAGCAGCACGACGTCCTTGGAGGCCACACCCGCGCTTCCCTCGAGGACCGTGAAAGGAGTGACCTTCCCCTCGAAGACCAGCATGTCTCGGCCGTCTCGCTCCTCGACGCGCGGCATGCGGTCGCGCCAGGCCTCGGGCACCCGCTCCGCGTACATGGTGGCGGGAGGGTTCACATGATCGTCGGCCGAGATGATCCCGTAGTCTTCGTTCATTGGGGGGTCCTCGTGGACTGTTCCGGCTTGCGCAATCCGCGTACGCGGTGATAACGGGCGGTTACGAATGCTAGCCGTCTTCGCAGAGCTTGAAAACTCGCAGCGATGCGGAACCCTTGCAGATCTCCGTGCTTCCATCGCAGCGCGTACGACGCGAGCCGTCGTTGGCGTGGGGGCAGGCTCGCGCACCCCGAACGAGCGGGTCGCAGGCCCGCGCAAGCGCGGGCCCGGAAACGGCAGCAAGCGCTTCGGGCGCGAGTCAGGTCGAGATCAAGCAGGGGGACAGAGATGATCGCCTTCGACGACGAGATGTTCGATGTCGACGCGGTTGCAGCGGGGGCCTGGGTGCCCGGGCCCTATGGGGCCGGCGATCGCCTCGGAAGCTACAACGAGGTCAGCGCCGAAAAGCGCGCCGCTTCGCTCGCGATGCTCGATACCAGCGCGCCGCTTCAGACCTACAGCCTGGGGATGGTGGTCTTCAATGGCTTCCCCGCTTTCTCCGACCGCTGCTACGAACAGAAACTGGTGCTCGCGGGCTACCAACCCGGCCACGACTTCGAAGGGATCGTGCGCAACCCCCAGCCGCTCGGGCCGAATTGTGTGAGCTACCACGAAGAGAAGGTGCTCACCAGCTACAACCTCGCGAGCAAGATCAACGGCTTGCTGCACGTCGGCCTCGGGGACCTCTTTTACGATGGTCTCCGGGGTGATGACATCGCCCGTAGCTGGGGGATTGCCGAACTCGATACCACCACCTGGGGCGCGCCGCTCCTGACCCGCGGCTTCCTGCTGGACATCGTGGGGCTCGAGGCGGAACGCGGCGGTCGGGTGTTCCGCGCTGCCAACGAAAAGCTGGTACTCGAGGACAACTATCGGGTGACCCTCGAGGATCTCCTCGAGGCGATCGCGCGGCAGGGCCTGCCTGCCTTCGAAGCGGGGGATGCCCTGTTGCTCCGCACCGGTTGGGGGAACCTGGTTCGCTCCGACCCCGAGCGATTCCTGGCGGCCTCCCCCGGACCCTGGCTTCGCGAAACCCGCTGGCTGGCGAGTTCGCGGCCCGCCCTGGTGGCTACCGACAGCTGGGTGTGGGGGACGATGGATCCCGTGATCACCGCGAAGAACTACAGCGCCTGCCACCAGGAACTCTGCATGCGCTTCGGGATTCGCTTCGGCGAGGGCTTCGGGCTGGAGGCCATTGCCGAGGCCGGGGTCGACCGCTTCGTGTTCTGCCACAACCCGCTCTCCGCCGAGGGCGGAACCTCCGCCTCCTCGCCGGCGCTCGCGATCGCGAACTGACCCCGCCCGCCGCTCGTCGGGTGAACCCCGAAGGCCGCGCCGAGTTTTCGCCTGGTCGTGCGCGTTCCTTTGGAGATCACTGGAATCATTGAGAAATCTGGTTCATGGCGGCACGCCGAGGCGGGTCGGGCGTGGCCGGTCGGGTCTTGGGGCGACCCGGCCCAGCGGCGTGCTCCGCGCGCGCCGGTTCAGCGAGGGGCCGGAATGTCCGATCGAGCGGGGGGAGCCCACGAAATGCAGCCGGCGCCAGAACGTGGCGGCAGCCGGTCGACAAGCCCGCGCGGGCGGGGAAGACTGCGTGGCCAGCGCTTCGATGGGAGGCAGGGGGGGCGATGATCACCGGGGTGAACAGCGACGTGCGCTACCGAGGCGTCGCCTTCCATGTGCAGACCGAAGACAGCGGTCGCGACCACCCCCACGTGATCAGCCACCTCTATCACGGCGGCAGCATCCTCGCCTCGGAGAAGAGCGACTACGAGGACCAGCTCGACGCCGAGGGCCTCGACGAACACGTCCGGTGCATCGTCGAGAAGCAGCACCGGAGCATGTTGCAGGATCTCGCCGCGGGGCGTTTCGATGCGTTGATCGAGGAGCGGCTGGGGGAATCCCTCGAGGAGCGCGGCGCTTCGCCGTCCCTCGTCGATTGCTCGGATTCCTCCGAGTTGCCCCGGTCGCCCGCGCTCTTTGGTGAATTGGACTCCGAGCCGCGTCCACTGCACGAGTTGATCCTCGAGCATCTGGAGGAAGGGGCCCGCCGTCGAGCCGCCGCGCCCGCTCCCGGCAAGGTCCTCGCGCAGGGGTGAGGGAGTCCGTCCGTTCCCGGCGGCAGAGGGGACGGGGACCGATGCACGACGCGGTCCGCGCTACCGTCGGCCTGTTCCACGTCTCCAAGTCCTACGCGGCCGGTCACTTCGCGTTGCGCGATGTCTGCCTGGAGTTCCAGCGCGGGGAGTTTGCGCTGTTGAGCGGCCCCTCGGGTGCTGGCAAGACGACGCTCCTCAAGCTCATCTTCGCCGCGGAGCGGGCCAGCGAGGGCCAGATCCTGGTGCTCGGCCGCAATGCCTCCCGGCTGGGCGCTGCCGCGATTCCCTCGCTGCGGCGTCGCATCGGGGTGGTCTTCCAGGACTTCAAGCTGATGCCGCGCCGCACGGTGGAGGAGAACGTCGCCCTGGCCCTCGAGGTGGTGGGTACGCCCCGGCGCGAGGTTCGCGCCCGGGTCTTCGCGATCCTCAAGCAGCTGGGTCTCCAGGATCGTCGCTTCCACCATCCGCTATCGCTCTCCGGCGGCGAGCAGCAGCGCGTTGCCATCGCCCGGGCGCTGGTCAATGAACCGGAGATCCTGCTGGCCGACGAGCCCACCGGGAACCTCGACGAGGAACTCAGCCTCGAGATCATGGACCTGATTGCCGCCGCGGCGAAGCGGGGCACCACCGTCATCGTGGCGACTCACGATTCCGCGATCCTGGAACGGTATGGAGGCAGGCACGTGCGACTGGAGCACGGACGCGTCGTGAGCGAGCACTCCACCCCCGCCGGCCGGGAGGGTGAATGAGGCAGCTGTGGGCGCGCCTGATCAGCCTGACGCGCAGCGCGCTGCGCGGCCTGTCATCGAGTCCCGTGGCCAGCGGGGTCGCGGTGGTCACCATTGCGATCAGTCTCGTGTTGGTGGGAGCGTTTGCACTGCTGGCCTCCAACATGCGAAGCCTGCTCGATGACTTCGGCGACGCCCTGGTCGTGGCCGCCTATCTGGGCGAGAACGTGCCCGCCTCGGAATACCCGGCGCTCGCGGATCTCGCTCGCAGCGTCGAGGGGGTGGAGTCCGTACAAGTGATTTCCCCCGAGCAGGCCCTGGAGCGCTTTCGCGTGGGCGTGGGCCGCGGTGCGGCGCTCCTCGAGGGGCTCTCGGAGAACCCGCTGCCGGCCTCCCTCGAGATTACGCTGCTTCCCGAGCATCAATCGGCGGCCGGCCTCGGCGTGGTCGTGGAGTCACTGGAAGGCTTGCCGGGCATCGACGATCTGGGCTCGGGCCAGCAGTGGGTCGAGGGCTACTTGCGGGCGCTGGCGCTCGTGCGCGGCTTGGGGATCGGGCTCGGCGCCATCCTGGGTTTCGCGGCCCTGCTCATCGTCTCGAACACGATTCGGTTGGCGATGCTCTCCCGGCGCGACGAGTTGGAGTTGCTGGCCCTGGTAGGAGCCAGCCGCAGCTTCGTGGGAGCCCCTCTGCTGCTCGAGGGTGCGCTTTGTGGAGCGGCGGGAAGCGCGCTGGCGCTGGCGCTTCTCTTCCTGCTCTTCCAGCTGGTGGTGCCGGGCTTCGAGTTCGGGCTGGAGTTGTTGCTGGGTGGACTGAGTCCGCATTTCTTCGCCCCCTCGGAGTGCCTGGCCCTGATGGCGGCGGGCGTCGCCGTGGGTGTGGTGGGTTCGCTCTTTGCGCTGGCGAGCGAGCGCTTCGCGTGAGGCGGTGGGGGCAGCGCGTGGGTGCCCTGTTGCTCTGTGGCCTATTGGGCTTCGCGGCATCCGCCCGAGCCGAAGCGAGGCCCGATCTCGCGCGGGTGCGCGAGGCCATCGCCAGCGGACGGGCGCGCATCGATCGTTACCTGCGTGAGGAGCAGGGGCTCTTCGAGGCACTGGAAGCCATGGAAGGCGCGGTGGCNCTGCTCGCGGAACACGTGCGCGAAATCGCCCGGCGCGCTGGCGAAGCGCGTGTCGAGGCCGAGCGTGCGGACGCGGAACGCAGGCGGGTCGAGGCGCGCCTGGCGGTCATCGAAGCTGCCATGGGCCGGCGCGCAGCCGCGCTTTACCGCAGCGGGCGGCTGGGCCCCCTGCCGGTGCTTTTCTCCGCGGGCGATCTGCGCGAGTTCCTGGCGCGCGTACAGACCCTGCGGCGCCTGCTCGCCCACGACGGGGAACTGCTGGGGAGGCACCTCGCGGAGTCGCAGGTGCTGTTGGCGGTACGCGAGCGTTTCGAGAGCGCCACTACCGAGCGCGAAAGCGCGCAGCAGCGGCATCGGGAGCGCTCCGCGGAACTCGCCCGGGAACGTGTGCGGACTCGGGAGCTGACCGAGGCGGTGCGCGGAGATCGCGCAAGGGAGCGCCGTGCCCTCGCCGAACTGGAAAATGCGGCCCGGGCCCTCGAGGAGGCGGTGGGGGCGCTGCCGGCTCCCGTCGCGGAATCCGGGGAGCCAGCGGGGCCTGGCTTCGCGACGCTGCGCGGGCGGCTTCTCGCGCCGGTTTCCGCCAGCGTGGCCCGGGGCTTCGGCCGCGTGGTGGACGCGGAATCGCGCACGGTCACCTTCCGCAAGGGGGTGGACTTCGAGGTGCCCGAGGGTTCGGACGTGCAGGCCGTTGCCTCGGGACTGGTGCGTTACGCGGGGCGCTTCCGCGGCTACGGGCTCGTCGTGATTCTCGACCACGGGGATCGCTACTTCTCGGTGTACGCGCACCTCTCGCGCATCGACGTGGAGGTGGGCGCGCGGTTGGCGGGCGGTGAGCACCTGGGCGCAAGTGGAGAGACGGGCTCGCTGTCGGGCCCGCACCTCTACTTCGAGATCCGGCGAGGAGCCGAAGCCTTGGACCCGCGTGTCTGGCTCGCCGGCTTCACCCGCGGGGTGGGCATGGGCTAGACTCGTGGGATGGGCCCGGCTTTCGGGCGGCCGTCGCGCCCGCCGAGCCACGCAAAGGTGCCGGTAGGAACGACGCGGATGGGGAGCGTTTGAATCCAATGAGGGCAGAACCGATTCGAAGATCATGCAGGCCGCTGGCCCGCCTGGCCCTGGCGGTGTTCGCCCTCACCCTCTTCCACGGCAGCAGCAGTGCCACAGCCCGCTACGACGATCTCAGCCTCTTCGCCAGCGTGTTGAACCTCGTCAAGCACAACTACGTGGATTCCGTGGAGGAGCGGGAACTTCTGCGCAGTGCCCTGCGCGGCATGCTCGAAGAACTCGACCCCCACTCCTCCTTCCTGGACGTCGACGCCTATACCGAGATGCAGGTCGATACCTCGGGGAAGTTTCACGGTCTCGGCATCGAGATCACCAAGCGCCGCGACGGCTTCATCGAGGTGATCTCCCCCATCGAGGGCACGCCCGCGGACCTGGCCGGCATTCGGGCCCGTGACCAGATCGTCGCGATCTGCCCCTCGGAAGTCCCCGAGGAATGGGACGAGGAGTGCCGCGGCACGGAGTCGATGTCGCTCTTCGAAGCCGTCCAGTTGATGCGCGGTCCCCGGGGCAGCGAGATCACCGTCGAGATCTGGCGCGAGGGCTACGAGCACACGAAACCCGTGACCATCGAGCGCGACGTGGTCACGATGGCCTCGGTGAACGGTCGCATGCTGGAGGACGGCTACGCGTATCTGCGGATCCGGACCTTCCAGGAGCGCACCTTCGACGACATGAGCAAGGTGCTGCGCGATCTCCACGCCGAGAGTCCCGACGGTTTCCGGGGGCTGGTGCTCGACCTTCGAGACAATCCCGGCGGCCTGCTCGACCAGGCAGTGGAAGTCGCCAATGAGTGGGTCTCCGAGGGGCTGCTGGTCTACACCCGGGGACGGATGGGCGAAGAGGTCGAGGAATTCCATGCCCATGGCCTCGGCACCGAGCCCAACTATCCCATCGCCGTCCTGGTCAACGAGGGCTCGGCGAGCGCCTCCGAGATCGTGGCGGGTGCCCTGCAAGACCATGGCCGCGCCCTGGTGATCGGCCGGCAAACCTTTGGGAAGGGTTCCGTGCAGACCATCTATCCCCTGGCGGGGGGTTCGGGGCTGCGCCTCACCACGGCCCTCTACTACACACCGGTCGGGCGGAGCATCCAGGAGGTCGGGATCTCTCCCGACATCGAGATCGACTCGGAGCCCCTTTTCGTGGACGCCGAGAACCTGCAGCGGCGAAGAATTCGAGAAGCAGACCTCGACGGTCACTTGACCCACGAGGAGGCGGATCCGGAGAGTGCCGAGAGCGATGAGGAGGGCGAGGACGAGGCGCCCACGGACCTTCAACTCGATCGGGCCCTCGAGGTTCTCAAGAGCTGGACGTATTTCCAGCGTCTTGGTGCGCAGGGACCCGCTGAGTCCGTCCAGGTGGACGCAGGCGGAGTCATCGAGGCGCCCGCCACCGCGGCTCCCTGAGCCGCGCAGCGCAGTGAGCGAGCCCGCGCCCCGCGTACACCGCGTGGGCGAACTGCTCTCCGGCGTCAACCAGTTGCTCGAGGACCGTGTCGGGCGGCTATGGGTGGTGGGAGAGATCAAGGACCTGCGCCGACCCGCCTCCGGTCATCTCTACTTCAACCTGGCCGACGAGAGTGGCCGACTCCGGGCCGCGCTGTTCCGGGGCAACGCTCGTCGGCTGGCCTTCCAGCCCGAGGAGGGGATGGAGGTCCTTTGCTACGGGGATCTTGGCGTATACGTGCAACGCGGCGATCTCCAACTCGTGGTTCGTCAGCTAGAGCCCCGGGGCCTGGGCGCGTTGCAACTCGCCTTCGAGCAGTTGAGGCGCCGGCTCGAGGAGGAGGGGCTCTTCGATCCGGCGCGCAAGCGCCCCCTGCCCGAGCGCCCTCAGCGTGTCGCGGTGGTCACTTCAGCGAGCGGCGCCGCGCTTCGCGACGTGATCGAGGTGAGCGGCCGCCGGTCGCCGAGCACGCCTTTGCTGTTGGCTTCCACCCGGGTGCAGGGAGTGGGCGCCGAAGACGAGATCGCCGCGGCCCTGGACGCGGTCACGAAACGCCCGGCGGTCGACGTGGTGCTGTTGGTACGCGGCGGCGGCTCCCTCGAGGACCTGCAGCCCTTCAACACCGAGGTGGTGGCGCGAGCCGTGGCGCGTTCCCCGGTACCCGTGGTCGCGGGCGTCGGGCACGAGGTCGACGTCAGCATTGCGGACCTCGTGGCCGACGTGCGCGCGCCGACCCCCTCGGCGGCCGCGGAAATCGTGCTGCCGGATCGCGCGCTGCTCCGCCACGGAGTCGAGCAGCGTTGGCTCCGCCTCAGCGCCGCCGCCCGCGACGTGCTCGATGCCGGGGTCGCGCGCCTCGAGCGGGCGCGCGCTTCCTTGCGTGCCAACGCCCCGGCCGCGCGCCTGGGGGTATTCCGGGAGCGCTGGTCGGCTGCCCAGCGCGCCCTGTGGCGCGTGGGCAGGGTCCGGCTGGCCCGGGAAGGGGCGCGCGTGGCTGCACTGGCCGGTCGCCTCGAGTCGCTGTCCCCACTTGCCGTGCTGTCGCGTGGCTACGGGTTGGTGCGCCGGCTGGCCGATGGCGGCATCGTGCGCGATCCCGCGGACGCTCCCGTGGGAGAAGCACTCGCCGTGCGCGTCGCGAGGGCTCGCATGGAGGTGCGCGTGGAGTCCGTCGAAGCCTCCGAGGATCTCGAAAAGCCTCTTTGAAATCATGGAGTTCGGGACCCTCCAGCGTTGACGCTGGACGCGCCCGCCGCTAGTCTGCGCCGATGCCCAAGGGCCGTCGGAGCGCGGCACGAGACACCAGTCCGGACGTTGCCGGCGGGGGCTCCGAGCGGTCCGATGGCGGTTCCGCGGACGAGGAACTGGGCTTCGAGGAGAGCCTCGCGCGCCTCGAGGCCGTGGTGGCGCGGCTCGAGACCGGCGAACTCGAACTCGAGCAGGCGTTGGCGGCTTTCGAAGAGGGCGTGACCCTGACACGGCGCTGCTCCGAGCAATTGGAGCGCAGTGAGCGGCGCATCGAGGAACTCGTCGAGCAGGGGGGAGAGCCGGTGGAGCGGCCCTTCGAGCCCGAGGAGGGCTGAGCGCTTGGACACCCGAGCCTACCTCGCAGAGCGCCGAATCCTGGTGGATCGCGCGCTGGACGCCTGGCTGCCCGCGGCCGACCAGCCCCCCGAGACGCTTCACGCGGCCATGCGCCACCTGCTCTTTCCCGGCGGCAAGCGGTTGCGCCCGGCCTTGGCGTTCGCGGCCGCCGAGGCGGTGGGCGCGGTACCCGAGCGCGCGCTTTCCGCGGCGGCAGCAGTGGAACTGGTGCACACCTACTCGTTGGTTCACGACGATCTCCCCTGCATGGACGACGACGACGAGCGCCGCGGGCGGCCCTCGGTGCACGTGGCCTTCGGCGAGGCCAATGCCGTGTTGGCGGGCGACGCGCTGCTGGCGGCGGCCTTCGAGTGCCTGGCCCGGGACGAGGGGGGCAGTAGCGCCGGGCAGCGCCTGCTGGCTGCCCGAGACCTTTCCATCGCGGCGGGGTCGCTGGGCCTGGTCGGCGGCCAGGCCGATGACCTGATCTTCGATTCCACGGAGACCGAGCCGGCTCGAATCGAATCCGTGCACGCCCGCAAGTCGGCCGCGTTGATCGCGGCTTCCATCGTCTGCGGTGCCCGCCTGGGCGGTGCCGACGAGACGCGCATTCGGCGACTGAGGGGGTGCGGCGAGCTTGCGGGCGTGGCCTTTCAGATCGCCGACGACGTGCTGGATGCGGGCGAGGACGACCCCTGTTCGCTGGTGCGCGCAGTCGGCGTCGAGGCCGCGGCGCGGCGCGGGGAGGAACTCCTCGGGGAGTCCCTGCAGCTGCTCGAAGATTTCGGCGAGCCCGCCGAAGCGCTGCGCGGACTACTTGGCTACGCGCTTCGGAGGAGCGAATGAGCGAGCGGCTGCTGGATGGCATCCACGGGCCCGAGGATCTGCGCGCGCTGCCGCGCGAACAGGTGACGACGGTGGTCGAGGAACTGCGCGCGGAGATCCTCGACGTGGTCTCGCGCACTGGCGGCCACCTGGCTTCGAGCCTCGGCGCCACGGAACTCATCACGGCGCTCCACTACGTCTTCGATACGCCACGCGACCGCCTGGTGCTCGACGTTGGTCACCAGGGTTACGCGCACAAGCTGCTCACCGGCCGTCGAGAGCGTTTCGAGACCATCGGCCGGGCGGGAGGCATCGCGAAATTCCTGCGTCGCTCCGAATCTCCCTACGATCATTTCGGCGCGGGCCACGCGGGCACCTCGATCTCCGCGGCCCTGGGCATGGCGCGAGCCGCCGAGCACCAGGGGCGCGACAACGTCGCCATCGCGCTCATCGGCGACGGCGGCATGACGGCGGGCATGGCCTTCGAGGCGCTGAACCACGGGGGCCACCTGGGCCAGAAGAACCTGGTGGTGGTGCTCAACGACAACCAGATGTCGATCTCGCCCAACGTGGGGGCGCTCTCCTCGTACTTGGCGCGAAAGCTCTCGCACCCGATGGTGCGCCGGGTGAAGAGCTGGGCGCGGGAGTTGCTGCGTTCCCTGCCCGCGGACGCGCTGCACTGGGCCCACAAGGCCGAGGAGTCCGTCAAGGCACTGGTCTCTCCGAGCCTGGTCTTCGAGGCCCTGGGCTTCCGCTACGTGGGGCCCATCGAGGGGCACCGGGTGCTCGACTTGCTCGAGACCTTCGAGCACGTGCGCGAGATGCTGGCCGGGGGGGAGGGGCCGATCCTGGTGCACGCGCTCACCGCCAAGGGTCACGGCTACGAGCCCGCGGAACGAGACCCCTTCCGCTACCACGGGGTGGGGGCATTCGAGGTGGAAACGGGCAACTTCGCGCCCGGCAAGGGAGGCCCCCCCAAGTACCAGCAGGTCTTCGCCGACGCGCTCATCGAGTTGGCCGGAGAAGACGATCGCATCGTCGGCATCACCGCGGCCATGGCCGACGGCACGGGGCTCGACCGCTTCGCCAAGGTCTTTCCGGACCGCTTCTATGACGTGGGCATCGCCGAGCAACACGCGGTCACCTTCGCGGCGGGCCTCGCCACCGAGGGCATGAAGCCGGTGCCCGCGATCTACTCCACCTTTCTTCAGCGCGCCTACGACCAGGTGGTGCACGACGTCTGTCTCCAGAACCTCGACGTGACCTTCGCGCTGGATCGAGCGGGCCTGGTGGGGGCGGATGGTGCCACCCACCAGGGCTTCTACGATCTCGCCTACCTCCGCACGCTGCCCAACATGGTGGTGATGGCGCCCCGGGACGAAAATGAGTTGCGCCAGATGCTGCGAACTGCTGTCGAGCATCCGGGGCCGGCCGCACTGCGCTTCCCGCGCGGGCAGGGGTTGGGGGTGCCGCTGGATCCGGACATCAAGGCGCTTCCCCTGGGCGTTGCCGAGTTGCTGCGCGATGGCAGCGACGCGGCCATCGTGGCCCTGGGCCCGCTGGCCCACGCGGCGCTTGAGGCCGCCGGGGAATTGTCGGCTCGGGGCGTTTCCTGCGCAGTGCTGAACGCCCGCTTCGTGAAGCCCCTCGACGAGACGCGCATCGTCGACATCGCCCGACGTTGCGGCGTGCTGGTCGTGGTCGAGGAGCACAGCGCCATGGGGGGGTTCGGGAGTGCGGTCCTGGAGGCACTGGCGCGACACGGTGTCTCTCCCAAGGTGCGCTGCCTGGGCATCCCCGACCAGCTGGTGGAGCACGGCGACCCCGCGGCACTGCGGGCTGCCTTCGGGCTCGACGTGGAAGGCCTGGTGTCCGGAGTCCTGCAGCTCCTGGAGCGCTGAGGCATGGCGTCGCGGGGCGATCGCCTGGACGAGCGGCTGGTGGCCGAAGGGCTCGCGGAATCCCGCAGCCAAGCCCGGGCCCTGGTGCTGGCCGGTCGCGTGCTGGTGGATGACGTGCCGCGCGACAAGCCCGGCGTGCGCGTGGCGCCGGGGGTGGCCTTGCGCGTACGCGGCGGGCGCCGCTTCGTCTCGCGCGGGGGAGACAAACTGGAGGGCGCCCTCGATGACCTGGGAGTGGATCCGGCGGGGCGACGTTGCTTGGACGTGGGGGCCTCCACGGGCGGCTTCACGGACTGTCTCTTGCAGGCGGGAGCCAGTTCGGTGGTGGCGGTGGACGTCGGCTACGGGCTGCTGGATCTGCGCCTGAGAGAGGATTCGCGCGTCCGCGTGCTCGAGCGCACCAACGCGCGCTTCCTCGAGCCCGCCCAGGTGGGCCCCGGAGTCGAACTCGTCGTGATGGACGTTTCCTTCGTCTCGGCGCGCCTGCTGCTGCCCGCCTTGGCGGCCGTCGCGCCCGGCGCGAGCTGGTTGCTGATGGTCAAGCCCCAGTTCGAAGTGGGGCGCGATCAGGTGGGGAAGGGTGGGGTGGTGCGTGACGACGCCTTGCGGGGTGAGGCTGTGGACGCAGTGGCCGCCGCCGCCGCGGAGCTGGGTTTCCAGGAACGGGCCCGGGTGGACAGCCGCCTGGCGGGCCCCAAGGGGAATCGGGAGATCTTCCTGCTCCTCGCGCCCCGAGCGGCCGATGCGGGTACTGGGTTCGCGAATTCCCCGGGGGCTCGTTGACCCTCCCCGGTGCGCGCCTATCCTATGGGAAAGCCACCCGAAACCGGAGTCTCCGTTGCCGCTGATCGAAGTCACCGAGCCCGCCGCAGCGCGCATCCGCTCCCTGCTGGGCAAAGAGGACAAGCTGGACACCCACGGCCTGCGCGTTCGCGTGGTGGGCGGCGGCTGTTCGGGCCTGCGCTACGAGCTGGCCTTCGATGCCGAGATCGGCGAGGCCGACACCGAGCTGGAAGTGGGCGGCGTGCGGGTGATCGTCGACGAGAAGAGCGCCCTCTACCTGGCCGGGACCACCCTGAATTTCGTGGACACGCTGCAGGAGTCGGGGTTCAAGATGGAAAACCCCAACGCCAGCACGACCTGTGGCTGTGGCGAGTCCTTCAACGCCTGAGCGCGCATGAGGACGGGGCGTGAAGCGCCCGATCTATCTCGATCACCACGCCACCACACCGCTGGACCCGCGGGTTCTCGACGCGATGCTCCCCTACCTGCGGGAGGATTTCGGCAACCCCGCGAGCAGCACCCACCTCTACGGCTGGCGCGCCGAGGCTGCGCTCACGGACGCCCGGGAGCGACTGGCGGCCGCCATCGGTGCGGGCGATCCCGCCGAGATCGTGTTCACCAGCGGAACGACAGAAAGCGACAACCTGGCCCTGCTGGGCGTCGTGCGTGCCTCCCGACAGAGACGGCGCCACCTGGTCACGAGCGTCGTCGAGCACCCCGCCGTGCTCGACGCCTGCCGAGCGCTGGAGGGGGAGGGCGTGGAAGTCAGCCGGCTCCCCGTGGACGCCGAGGGGAGGCTGGATCCGTCCGCGGTGGAGGCGGCCATCGGACCTCATACGCGACTGGTGTCGGTGGGGGCCGCCAACGGAGAGGTGGGGACCGTGCAGCCGCTGGACGCCATTGCCGCCGTGTGCCGAGAACGCGGTGTGCCCTTCCACAGCGATGGCGCCCAGTGGGTGGGAAAGCTCCCCGTGTCGGTGCGCGAGGTGGGGATCGATCTGCTGGCCTTCTGCGCCCACAAGATCTATGGGCCCAAGGGAATCGGCGCCCTCTACGTGCGCGGGGGGCGGCCGAGGATTCCCCTGCAGCCGATCCTCCACGGAGGTGGCCACCAGGCAGGGCGCCGCTCGGGAACGCTGCCCGTGGCCCAGTGTGTGGGCTTCGCACTCGCGCTGGAACTCTGTGTCGAAGAGAAAGACGTGGAGGCCAGGCGCCAGTGCGAGCTGCGCGACCGTCTCCTTGCATCGCTCGAGGACGCCCTGCCCGGGGTGTGGCGCAACGGTGCCCGGGAGGGGGGCCTGCCCGGCAACCTGAACGTCTCCTTCGATGGGGTGGCGGCGGATGCCCTGTTGCCCGCGCTGCCGGAGCTGGCCCTCTCCACCGGCTCCGCGTGCGCTTCCGCGAACGCGGAACCCAGCCACGTGCTGATCGCGCTGGGCCTCGCGGAGGAGCGGGTGCGCGGTGCGCTGCGGATCGGACTCGGCCGGGGAACTGGTGTCGAGGACGTGGACTTCGCGGCGCAGCGTCTCATCGAGGAGGTCCGTCGCGCCCGCGGCGCGTCCTCTCGCGCTAAGCTGGGCGGTTCTCGATGAGGTGCAGGAGACCCAGGGTCCATGTCGGATCGGAACAAGACGGACATCGGATGGTGCGCGGGTCGGCTCGCGGAGCGAGCGTCGACAGCTTCCCGGGCAGAAGGGTGCCGCGGAACCCGTCGGCTACCTGGATGAGGGGCTATATCGATGCGTGAGGGGGGCGCCCCGATTTCAGTCGGGGCCTAGAGAGGTCGCTCTAGGAAGGTGGGGTCAGCTCACCGGGGGCTTGTCAGCTTGAGTCGGAGAGATATCGGGGTTCCGCGCTCGTTGGCGGCCTTCCTGCTGGCCTCTGCGCTCCTCGCGCCGGGCTGCGCGAGCCTGCCCGATGCCTTTTCGCGGACGCCGGGGATCGAGGATCTCGGTCGCGAGATCCGGCCCGAAGCGCCGCCCGAGTACGACGTGCTGGTTGCCCGGCAGCACCAGACCGAAGGGCGTCCCGTGGCGGCGGTGGCCGCCTACCGGCGAGCCCTCGCCAAGGACGCCGTCTCGGGGTACCTGCACCTGGCGTTGGCGGAGGCCCTGGCAAGGACCCAGCGCCTGGACGAGGCCCTTGCCCACGCCCAGCTGGCCCTCGAGATGGAACCGGAGCGCCGGGAAGCCCGCGCCCTGGTCGCGCAGCTCCACCGGATCCGGGGTGAGCCGGAGGCTGCAGCCAGTGTGTTGCTCGACGCGGAGGGTGCACCCCAGGATGTCGAGGCCGCCTTCCAGCTCTACCACCTCTATCTGGAGACGGCCCGCGCCGAGTCGGCGGTCGAGGTGGCACGCTGGATGCTCCGGCAGGAGCCCGAGGACACGCGTGTCCACGTCACCCTGGCCAGCGCCCTCGAGCGTGCCGGACGCCCCCTGGAGGCCGAGGCCGTGATCGAGGCGGCGCTACTCGTCGAGCCCGACAGCCTGCGACTGCGAACGTTGCTCGCGCGCTCGAAACGCCATCGCGGCGATCGCGAGGGGGAGATCCTCGTCTACGAGGAGACCCTGAGCCAGTTCCCGGATAGCTACGAAACCCTCGAGTCGCTGGCGGATGCCCAGATCGCCGAGGAGGACTACGAGGGTGCGATCTGGACGTTGACGCGCATCGAGGAGCGCTTCCCCCTGGATCTCTCGTCCACACTGCGCTTGGCCTTCCTCTTCTTCGATGCGAAGCGCTACGACGAGGCCGTGGATCGCTTTTCCCAGGCGCTGGCCGAGAAGCCCGACGAATACGAGATCGTCTCCTACTACGCGAATGCGCTGGCTCGCAGCGAGCGGAACGACGAGGCGCTCGCTGTTTTCCAGCAGATCCCCGCGAGCTACGAGCACTACGCGGACGTACGCATACAGATGGCCGCGCTCTACGAAAATGCCGGCGACTACGCGCAAGCGCTGCGCGAGATCGACGAGGTCCTTGTCTTTCGTCCCGATCGGCGCCTACAACTCTACGCGGCAACCCTGCGGGTGAAGCTGGGCGACTTCGATGGCGCGGTGGATTTTCTGCAAGGGCTTCTTGCCGACAGACCGGAGGACGATGAGATCCTCTACGGCCTGGGGGTGATCCACAGCGAGAACGGTCAGCCCT
>JABSQX010000049.1:0-12746 GCA_013215615.1 Myxococcales bacterium
CCCGCGCTCAGACCACGAGCACGGAACGCGCCACTTCCCGCTCGCGATAGTTCCGATCCCAGCGCGCCACACGCTCTGGGAGTTCCAGGTCGATCTCAGCGAAGCGGGCGAATTGCAGCGCCGCTTGCAGCGTGCAGTCCGCGACGATCGGCCGATCCCCCCCGAAGAAGGGCCGACCATCGGCAAGGCCAGCGTCCAGCACGCGCAGCACATCGGGCAGGATCCGGCGTGACGCAGCGGCGACTTCCGGAATCGGGGGCAGCCCGAGTGGTGACTTCGTGGCGTGGACGATGCGTGCGACGGGCCCGAGCACCCCCAACTCCGCCAGGCGTTCCAACTCGCGGTTCCGGGCCCGCTCGAGGGGCCCGGCGCCGAGCAGCGAGGGCTCGGGGTACAGCTCCTCCAGATACTCGATGATGGCCCCGGATTCGCTGAGAAAGCTGCCGTCGTCGAGTTCGAGCACCGGCAACGTACCCAGCGGGTTGCGGGCCAGATGCTCCGGGGCCCGCTGCTCGCCCTTCGCGAGGTTTACGAGAACCTCCGGCAGATCGATCTCCACGCCCGCAGCCCGCTTCTCGGCAATGCAGAGGCGAACCCGGGTCGGATTGGGGGCCACTCGGAAGACGTAGAGCTTCATCGGGAAAAGCCTCGTGGCCGAAGCGGATGCGCGTCGAACGGGATTCCCCCTATCATCACTCACCCGCAGAGGAGCCGACAGTGAGTGATCCCCTCCAGGACTTCGAGTTCATCTCCGCGGACTCCCACGTCAACGAACCCCCGGAACTCTTCGCCGAGCGCATGCCCGTGCGGCTGCGCGCGCGAGCCCCGCGCACCGAGACGGTGGACGGCATCTCCCAGCTGATCATCGAGGGCATGCGACCCCGTAAGATGCCCGCGGGACGCGTGGTGCTCGGAGGAGAGGAGCTGGAGCGCTCCCAGGTCGGCGGCTGGGATCCCGCGCAGCGCATCGCCGACCAAGAGCGGGACGGCATCGCCGCCGAGGTCATCTATCCCACCCTTTCCCTGCAGTCGACCTTCATGACTCCGGACCCGGAACTGCAGTTGGCCCTGGCCCGGGCCTACAACGACTGGAGCTGCGAGATCTTCTCCCCGCACCCGGAGCGCTTCGCGGTCGCCGCCATCGTGCCCATGCTCGACATCGAGGCCGCCTGCCAGGAGGCCCGGCGTGTGCACGAGATGGGGCAGCGCGCGCTCTTCCTGCCCGCCCAGGTTCCCACGCGCCCCTACAACAGCCCGGACTACGAGCCCTTCTGGGGCCTCGCCGAAGAACTCGGGCTCCCGCTGACCTTCCACTCGGGCACCGGCCACGAGCCGCGCGTCGAGCGAGGCCCGGGAGGCGCGGTCATCAACTACCTGCTCGGCGCTCAGCTCGACGGCGCCCACGTGCTGCTCTACTTCGCGGCCGCCGGCGTGCTGGACCGCTTCCCCGGCCTCGAGCTGGTGACCGTGGAGACCGGCGGATCCTGGCTCGCCTGGGTGATGACACAGATGGACGAGATCTACGACAAGCACCACATGTGGGCAAAGCCGAAGCTCTCGATGAAGCCCTCCGAATTCGTGCGGCGCCAGTGCCACGTCACTTTCCAGAACGATCCGGTGGCGGTGGTGACGCGCGCCTTCACCGGGGTCGAAGCGCTGCTCTGGGGGAGCGACTACCCACACCCGGAGGGCACCTGGCCCAACTCGCACCCGCTGATGGCCGGCATCCTGGAGGATGTGCCGGACGAGGAGAAGCGCATGATCCTGGGCGCGACAGCCGCCCGAATCTTCGGCTTCGACCGCTAGGCGTGTCGCAGGAGCAACGCCCAGACCGGAGGTCGCCATGAGCATGAGGGATCACTGCGCGATCGTCGGCGTCGGCCTCACCCCCTACGGCAGGCGGGGCGAGTTCTTCGAGATCCCGCAGGTCGACCAGATCCGCGGCGCCCTCGACCTCGCGCTCGAGGAATCCGGTCTCGCGCTCACGGACATCGACGGTTTCGCCTCCTACTCGGCAGATGCGAATGACCCCGGCCTGCTCGCGCCCTCCCTCGGCATCCCCAACGTGAACTTCAGCAACATGGTCTTCGGCGGGGGCGGGGGCGGCACCTGCGCGGCCGTCGCCAACGCGGCGGCGGCCATCCACGCGGGCCTGGCCAACGTGGTGATGGTCTTCAAGATCATCACCCAACCCCCCCACGCGCGCTTCGGCGCCGCCTACGGCTCCACGCAGATCGCCGCCAACCCCTACAGCGACTTCCACCGTCCCTTCGGGCTGATCTCTCCCGTGCAGTTCTTCGCCATGCTGTTCCGGCGCCACATGCACCGCTANGGCACCGAGNCNCGGCACCTCGCCGAGGTGGCCGTGGCCACCCGCAANCACGCCAGCCGCAACCCCAAGGCCCTCAAGCGCGAGCCCCTCGGCATCGAAGCCCACCAGCAGTCCCGCATGATCGCCGACCCCTTCCGCCTCTATGACTGCTGCCAGGAGAACGATGGCGGGGGCGTGATCCTGGTGACCGCTGCCGATCGCGCCCGCGACCTGCGGCAGAAGCCCGTCCGCATCCTGGCGGGTGCCCAGGGCGGATCCAGCCAATGGGGCCACGGGCTCACCATGCAGAACCAGCCCGATGACCTCTACGCCAGCGCGGGCCACGCACACCTCGCCGAACGCCTCTACCGCATGGCCGGTGTGGGGCCCGAGGACGTCGACGTGGCCCTCTTCTACGATCACTTCAGCGGGCTGGTGATCCTGCAGCTCGAGGACTACGGGTTTTGCAAACGGGGCGAGGGAGGGCCCTTCGTGGAGGATGGCGGCCTGCTGTGGGAGGACGGACGGCTGCCGGTCAACACCCACGGCGGGAACCTCTCCGAGGTTTATCTGCTGGGCGTCACCCACATCGCCGAGGCGGTGCGCCAGTTGCGTGGCGAGTCCACGAGCCAGGTCGAGGGCGCGGAGATCGCGCTGGTCACGGCGGGCCCCAGCAACCTCCCCAGCAGCTCGCTGCTGCTGCGCGGCTAAGGGGGAGATCCGGCAGTGCCCGCCCTCGTGGAACTCGCCTCGATCCACCCGGACGTCCAGACCCGGGCGTACTGGGAGTTCGTAAAAGCGCGCGAGCTGCGCTTCCAGAAGTGCGAGGTCTGCGGGGCCTTCCGCTTTCCGCCGCTATCGGGCTGCCGCGACTGCGGGGCCAGCCAGTCCTCCTGGGTAGCCGTTGCGGGGCGCGGCCGCGTCTTCAGCTACACGGTCGTCCACCACCCCGCGATTCCGGAGGTCCGGGAGGACGTCCCCTACGCGGTGGTGGTCGTGGAGTTCGACGACGCACCGGGCGTGCACCTGGTGAGCAACGTGCTGGACGTTCCCCCCGAAGAGATCGAGATCGGCATGCAGCTCGAGCTGGTCTGGGACGAGCCCAGCCCCGGCGTGATCCTGCCACGCTTCGCGAGGGTGCGCGGGGAGGAATGAGCGCGCGATCCGAGACCGATGCGCTCGGCGGACTGCGCGTGGTCGACCTCTCCCGCGGCTTCGCCGGGGCACTGGTCTCCCAGCTCTTCGCCGATCACGGGGCCGAGGTGATTCACATCGAGGCGCCCGGGGGCGACGCGCTGCGCGAAGAGCCGGCCTTCCACTTCTGGCAGCGCGGCAAGAAGAGCGTGCTGCTCGACCTCGGGGACGCCCGGGGGCGCGAGCACGCGCAGCGTCTCGCCCGCAGCGCCGACCTCTTCCTCGAGACCTTCCGCCCCGGCGTCGCGGAACGCCTGGGCCTCGGCTACGAGGAACTCGCCAGCGAGAACCCGCAACTCCTCTACGCCTCCATCACGGGCTTCGGTCGCCAGGGGCCCTACGCGCACTGGAAGGGCTACGAGGGCGTCGTAATGGCGAAGCTGGGCGGCATGGACCACGCGGCCGGCATGGCCCCGCGACCCGGACCGGCCTTCCCGGCCGCGCCCTTCGCCTCCTTCAGCGCCGCCCAGACGGCGCTGCAGGGGATCCTGGCCGCCCTCTACGTGCGCGAGCGCACGGGGCGCGGGCAGCGCATCGACACCTCCCTCGTGCAGGGCATGACGGCCCACGACCCCTGGGACTGGTTCCTGCGGCTGGTCGCCGAGCGCTACCCCGATGCCTTCAAGACGGCGCCCCCGGTGTCGGAACGCGGCGTCCCGAACCAGAGCTTCGCTTTCCGTCTGCTGGTCTGCCTCAGCCGTGACGGGCACTGGCTGCAGTTCTCCCAGACCTCTCCGCACCTCTTCCGGGATTTCATGACGGCGCTGGGACTCGATTGGATGTTTCAGGACCCGGAGTGGAGCAGCGCTCCGGAGTTCGAAAGCGAGGAGAAGCGCGAGCGTTTCTGGGAGCAGCTCCTCGAGGCCGCCGGGCGACTTTCCCTCGCCGAGTGGCAACGGACCTTCGAGGAAGAGCCGAACGTGTGGGCGGAGATCTACCGCAGCACTCGCGAGCTGCTCGATCACCCCCAGATGCGGCACAACGGGCACGTCATCGAGGTCGAGGATCCACGCGTCGGCACCACCACGCAATTGGCGCCCATGGTGGGGATGGCGAAGACGCCGGGCTTGGTGCGCGCGCCGGCGCCGGAACCCGACGAACACCGCGAAGAGATCCTCGCCGCCCTCGAGGAGAACCCCGCGCCCTCGCGCGTCAGGCGCGGCGAGCCGCTCCCGCAGCGTCCGCTCGAGGGCGTCACCGTCCTCGAGTTCGGCCTCTACTACGCGGCTCCCTTCGGCCCCGCGATCCTCGCGGACCTCGGCGCGCGAGTCATCAAGATCGAGCCCAAGAGCGGCGAACCCATGCGCCGCATCATGCCCTTTCCGGATGCCGGCGCCGTCAAGTCACTGCAGGGCAAGGAGAGCGTGGTCATCGACGCCGCCCATCCCCGCGGCCGCGCGCTGATCCATCAACTCGCCCGCCGCGCCGACATCGCGATGGTGAGCTACCGGGCGGGCGTCGCCCTCAAGCATGGAATCGACTACGCGACGCTCAGCGCCCTCAACCCGGATCTCATCTACCTGAACGCGCCGGGCTACGGGGTCGACGGCCCCTGCGGACGGAAGCCCGCCTTTGCGCCCACCATCGGCGCGGGCAGCGGCATGGGGATCCTGCAGGCGGGTCCCTCGGTCCCCCTCGGCGGCGATCTCACCCTCACGGATATCAAGCAATACTCGCTGCGCCTCGGTGCCGCCGCGCAATCTCCGGGAAATGCGGACGGCTTCTCGGCGCTCTGCGTGGGCAGCGCGCTGCTCCTGGGCCTGGTGGCCCGCGAGCGCACCGGCATCGCCCAGGAGATGATGACCTCGATGCTCGCGACCACCGCCTACGCGCTCTCCGCGGACTGCATCGAGTACCAGGGCCGACCGCCGGCGAGGCTTCCGGACCCGGAACTGCACGGCTTCTCGGCTCTCTACCGCCTCTACGAATGCGCGGAGGGCTGGCTGTTCCTGGCGGCCCCCCAGGCCTCGGAGTGGGGGGCGTTGTGCCGGGCGCTGGCGGCTCACGCAGACCTCGCCGCCGACGTGCGCTTCGCGTCCGAGCCGGGCCGCCGGAAGCAGGACGCCGCCCTCGCAGAGGCTCTGGCGGGGATCTTCCGCCGACGACCCGCCGCGGACTGGGAGCGTGAGCTGGTCGCCTGCGACGTGGGCTGCGCGGAGGTCGCCCGCGGGCCCATCTCGCGCGCCACCATGGACGACGCCATCACCCGGGACGCGGGCTTCCTCCGCGAGGTCGAGCACCCGAGCTTCGGCCGACACCGCAGGATGGGGCCGCTGGCCGCGCTCTCCCTCACTCCTGGCCTCGCCCTGCCGGCCTGTAGTTTCGGCCAACACACCGAGTCCGTGCTGCGCGAGCTGGGGCACGAAAGCGCGGCCATCGAGGAGTTGGAAGCCGAGGGGGTGATCGTCCGCGCGGGCGATTGAGAGATGCGCCGCGCCTTCCGGATCGCTCTGCTGCGGCGGCTGGCGCCTAGTTCCAGCCCACGAGTTCGTAGCCGCGATCCCACAGGCAACGATCCACGAAGTGCATGTAGGCCTGGCTGGGGGTCTTCGAAGAGAAGACCGAGCGCACCATGGCGGCCGTAGCACTGCTGGCGGCTCCTACCGCAGCACCCGTCCCCGCCGAGCCTACGATGGCGCCCCCCACGGCACCCGCCGCTCCACCGACTGCGGCGCCTTTCGCGGTGCGCCGGGCGGTCTGCGCGGCCTTGCCGTCGCCCGGCTTGGCACCCGCGCTTTCGGCGAGCTGGCGGCACTCGGCGATGTCCTGCTCCGCGGCCTGGGCGCCCACGCTCTGGTAGTGGTCGTTCGGGTAGAGGACGGGCTTGGGGCCCGCGCAGGCCAGCAGGAGAAACATTCCGGCAAGCCATGGCGTCAGGCGGGCCACGGACCCGGGGCGCCGGGGTCCTGCGAACCAGCGGATCGGCAAGGCTTCGATTCGCAACACGCACACAGAGTAGCCGGGGCAAGAGAGGCGCAAACAGGGCCCCCAGAGCATTGACGTCGGCCCGGGCCGGCGGGAGAATGGCCCCGACCCAGAGGGGGAGCACATGGATCTCGGGATCGCAGGACGGCGCGCAGCAATCAGCGCCGCATCGAAGGGGCTGGGGTTTGCGACCGCGGAGGCGCTGGCCCGGGAAGGCGTGCGAGTCGCCCTCTGCAGCCGCGACCGCGGCCGCGCCGAGGAAGCCGCCGCGCGCCTCGATGGCGACGCCGTCGCCCTGGTGCACGACGTCAGCGAACCCGAGGGGGCACGCCGCTTCGCGAACGAGGCCCGCGAGGCGCTGGGCGGCATCGACATCCTGGTCGCAAACAACGGCGGCCCCCCCATGGGCATGGCCCACGAGACCGACTTCGCGACCCTGCAGGCCTCGGTGAACCGCTGCCTCTTCTCCATGGTGGCCCTGTGCCAGGAAGTGCTGCCGGGCATGCGCGAGCAGGGATGGGGCCGCATCGTCGCCATCACCTCGATCGGGGTGCGGCAGCCGCTGGGCAACATGGTCTACTCCAACACCTCCCGCGCGGGCTTCACGGGCTTTCTCAAGACGCTGGCGCGCGAGGTCGTCAAAGACGGTGTGACGGTCAACTCGGTGCTCCCGAGTTCGATCATGACCGAGCGCATTCGCCAACTGGTGGGCGAAGAGGGCATCCCGCGGATGGTCGCCGCCGTTCCCGCCGGCCGTGCGGGCTCCGCGGCAGATTTCGGCTGCGTGGCCGCCAGCTTCTGCGCGGAGTGGGCAAACTACGTGACCGGTGTGGCCCTCCCCGTGGACGGCGGCAGCGACGCTTCACTGATCTGAGCGACGAGCCACTGGGATCCGCCAGATCTTCCGGGACCCACCCCTACTTCCCCGCCGTGTGTTGCGCCCGCACTGCGGTCTCGCTTCGACCTGTTGGTGTGTCCAACTCCGCATAAACACCCAATTCGTCGGATACTCGAAGAAAACTCGGCGTCAGGGATCCACTCTTCGCGACCTCCACCCGATAGGCGAGAGAGGACAACGGGAGATTCGGACGCAGTCGAAAGGCGCCCGGCCCCCGCTGTTTATCTTTCACCTGGAGGTTCGACGGCGACGATGCCTGGACGCGGAATTTTCCTTCTCTCTAGCCTGATCTTCCTGGTCAGCCTGGCGCTCTCGGCGCCTATCCCCGCGCACGCAGGCCCCGAGACGGGAAGCCGGACCCTCTTCGGCGCCGACCCGGAACTCGTCGAGGCGCGCCGGTCGATGGCACGGGGCCACGATCTACGCGCCATCCGCCACGCGCGGAATGCGTTGCGCAACGCGACGAGAACGCGCGACCGACGGGACGCCTACTCGATCCTGTGCGCGATGCACCGAGAGCGGGGCGAACTGGATCTGTCGTTGCCCGCCTGTGATCGCGCGCGCTCGCTGATGCGCGGCGACGACTGGCGAGTATTCGCAAACCGGGCCCAAACCCTGCTCCTGGTGGGCCGGCGGAGCGAGGGCCTGCAGAGCTTCCAAGCCGCAATCGCGATCCTCGAGGCTGAGATCGGAGGATCCTGGCGGGCCCCGAAACGCAAGAGCGAGAATCTCGCAGTCCTGCAGGCGCGCCTCGCGCAGGCTCGACACGAGGGGGGCGTTCAGCACGCCCAGCAGCCAGCGACCTCCCTGCGCCGCTAGCAGTCCACCCGAAGACTCTTGCCCTCGCACGGGAGGCGCACGCGATCGCGGCCAGGTCCGCGGTTTGCCCCTCCCCCAACGCCCCGGTAGATTCAACCGGCCCGGCGTGCCGCGCGGAGCCGCGATCGCAGGGTCCCGTCCGATCACGAGCCTCGCGAACTCCGTCAGGTCCGGAAGGAAGCAGCGGTAGTGGGGATTCGGTTGCGGGCGGGGTGCCCTGCGATCCCGGCTCCGCGCAACCAGGTCGCCGGGCGCTCTGAATACCGGAGGCCAAAGGGGGCAGGGACGAGGCGATGTCCTATCAGGTACTCGCTCGCAAATGGCGGCCGAAGAGCTTCGACGAGGTCCAGGGACAGGACCACGTGACCACCGCCCTGCGCAACGCCATCAAGAGCGGGCGCGTGCCCCACGCGCTGCTGCTCGCCGGCCCGCGCGGCGTCGGCAAGACGACGCTCGCGCGCATCCTGGCACGCTGTCTGAACTGCGAAAAAGGCCCGACCGACGAGCCCTGTGGCAGTTGCGATGCATGCGAAGACATCATCGCGGGCCGATCGACGGACGTGCAGGAAATCGATGCCGCAAGTAAGCGGGGCATCGATGACGTCCGGGGCCTGATCGAATCGATCCGCTACGCGGCGGCTCCCGGCAAGTACCGCATCTTCGTCGTCGACGAAGTACATATGATGACGAAGGAAGCGTTCAATGCGCTGTTGAAGACACTCGAGGAGCCACCCGCCAACAGCCTCTTCCTGTTCGCGACCACGGCCCCGGAAAAGATCCCGTTCACGGTGCTCTCGCGCTGCCAGCGCTACGACCTGAGACGCATCTCGACAGCCGAGATCGTTGCGCGCCTCGCCAGCATCGCCAGTGCCGAAGAACTGAAGATCTCGGAGACCAGCCTGCTCTCCATCGCGCGGGAGGCCGACGGCTCGATGCGCGACGCCCAGACCTTGCTCGACCAGATCATCGCCTCCGAGGGATCGGAGATCGACGATGCACGGGTCTCCGAAGTCCTCGACCTGGTGGACCGGCGCGTGCTGCTGAGCATTGCCTCCGCGTGCATCGATGGCGACGCCGCGGCGGCCCTCACGGCCTGCGCGCAGGCCAGCGCGGGTGAAATCGACGCCAAGCGCCTGGGCGAGCACCTGCTGCAACTGCTGCGCGACCTGGTGGTGCTCTCGATTGCGCCCGAGCGCGAAGAACTGGTGGATGCCAGCGCAGACGAGATCGTGGAGCTTCGCGAGCTGGCATCCCGCAGCGACGCCACCCGGCTGCGCCGCATGTTCCGGGCACTCATCAAGGAGCAGGAGGACCTGGCCTGGGCGCCTCGACCCCTCGCGGTCCTGGAACTCGCGCTGGTGCGCCTGGCTACGCTGCCCGCCGGCGACGATGTAGCGCGCCTGGTGGCGCGCCTCGAAGCGCTGGAGGGAGGCCTCGGCAGGCCCGGATCCGGCGGCGCTGGCCCGGCCCCCGCTGCGAGCGGCGGCAAGGGATCCCAGCCGAGCAGTGCCGGGCGCACGAAGCGGGAAGCGCCCTCCGAGAGCAGCGCCCCTTCCGACGTCGCTCCGCGAACGACCGCAGCGAGCCCTGCCCGCCCCGAGAAAGCCGCGACGGAGCCGGTCCCCGAGGCCCCTCATGCCGCCGGGAGCGTCGAGGGGCCGGTGGAAGCGCCGCTTCCGGTGATCTTCGATCGACTGCTGGCGCGGGCGCGGGAGCGCAACCGCGGCATCCACGCGGCGCTCGAAGGCGGCTGCCTGCTGGCCTTCGAGGCCGGCGAACTCTGCGTCCAGGTGCCGGAAGCCTTCGCGTGCGCCAGGCTGAAGGAGAAGCGCGAAGAGCTGGCGGCCCTGGCGAGCGAGATGTTCGGCCGCCCCACGAGCGTAGCCGTCCAGCTCTCCGCGCAGCCCGAGCCCCACGCGGACGGGGACGAAGCCCCCGAAAAGCTCCGCCGCGCCCTGCACGATGAAGTCCTCAAGGATCCCGGCGTGCTTCGCGCCATCGACATCCTCAACGCGGAGATCGTGGACATCCGTCCGCTCTAGGAGACGCCGTGAGCGGCCCCGACCTCAGTCAACTCATGGAGCAGGCCCGCGAGGCCCAGAGCCGCCTCGCGGAACTGCAACGCGAGCTGGCCACGCGCCGCGTGGAGGGCAGCGCCGGAGGCGGGATGGTGAACGCAGTGGTGAGCGGCGACCTGCGCGTTCTGGAGGTGCGCTTCGAGGATGAGCTGTTCGCGGGCGGCGACCGCGCCATGCTGCAGGACCTGACGGCGGCCGCCGTCAACTCCGCCCTGGCCAACGCGCAGCGCATGATCCAGGAGGAGATGCAGCGCGCCTCCGCTGGGCTGCCGCTCGCCGGTCTGGGACAGGGCTAGCCTTGCGCAGCTCGCCGCCCATCGACCGGCTCGTGGAGAGCCTGAAACGACTGCCCGGGATCGGCGAGAAGACCGCGACGCGCCTGGCCTTCTACCTGGTGGGCGCTGCCGACAACCAGGTACAGGCTCTCGCGAACGCCATCGGAAGACTCAAGCAGGAGATCGTGCTCTGCGAGCGATGCTTCGATCTCACCGACCACTCACCCTGCCAGATCTGCCTCGACCCCAAGCGCGAGCCCGGCCTGCTCTGCGTGGTCGAGGAGCCGGCGGACCTCGCCGCCATCGAGAAGAGCGCCAGCTTCCGTGGCCACTACCACGTGCTCGGCGGCGCCTTCGCGCCCATCGACGGAGTCGGCCCCGACGAGCTGCGGGTCCGTGAGTTGCTCGAGCGCGTCCGCGGTGGAGAGATCCAGGAGGTGGTGCTCGCCACCAACCCCAACACCGAGGGGGATGCCACCGCCCACTACCTGGCCGACCAGCTGCGCGAGAGCGGCGTGAAACTCTCCCGCATCGCCTACGGGATGCCCCTGGGAGGCGATCTCGAGTACGCGGACCACGTCACCGTGGGTCTCTGCATCGAGAACCGCCGCGGCCTCTAGCCGTCGCGACGGCCTCAAGCCGCGCTGCCGACAGGCCGATTTCATGACGGGACCGGCCATTGGCAGGACCGCGGCGCGCGGGGTACCGTGCGTCACAATACGTCTTTTATTTCAAGCATTTACCAGGAGTTCTGCGAGTGCACGGTCAGCAACTCCTGCTCTACGAAGAAGATCACCGCAGCGTTCAGGCAGTAATCCGCCAGCTGATCCGCGATGCGGATGCCCTGGCCATCTTCGTGGTGGACATGAACGGACAGCTCGTCGCCGAAGCGGGCGAGGTCGGGGATATCGACACCATCAGCCTCGCCTCGCTCTGCGCGGGCTGCGTGGCAGCGACCGCGGGGCTCGCACGCCTGGTGGGGGAAAACGACTTCCCCGTCCACTTCCACCAGG
The DNA here is from genome assembly GCA_013215615.1 of Myxococcales bacterium. Lineage (GTDB taxonomy): Bacteria > Myxococcota_A > UBA9160 > UBA9160 > SMWR01 > JABSQX01. The sequence continues at coordinate 11,514 of JABSQX010000049.1, forward strand.
GCCGACGGGCCAGCCTGCACATCACACGGATCACCCCGCAGATGATCCTGGCCGTGATCTTCGACGACCGCAGCTCGCTGGGACTGGTGCGCCTGCGGGTGCGCAAGGCGGTCGGCGGCCTGGCGAGGATCTTCGAGACCTTGCGCAAGAAAACCGAGCGGCCGCGTGCCTTCGGGAACTCGCCCTTTGCGGACATCACAGACGAAGATATCGACAACCTCTTTTCGAACTGAGCGGAAACCAGCATGTCCTTCATCAACTACTCTGCCCGCGAGATCAACTGCAAGATCGTCTACTACGGTCCTGGGCTCTGCGGCAAGACCACGAACCTCCAGTGGATCTACAAGCGCACCAATCCGAAGCTCAAGGGGAAGATGATCTCGCTCGCCACCGAGACCGAGCGCACCCTCTTCTTCGACTTTCTGCCGCTGGCCCTGGGCACCATCCGGGGCTTCCAGACCCGCTTCCACCTCTACACCGTGCCCGGCCAGGTCTTCTACAACGCCAGCCGGAAGCTGATCCTCAAGGGCTGCGACGGGGTGGTGTTCGTGGCCGACAGCCAGGCCGAGCGCATGGAGGCCAACGTGGAAAGCCTCGAGAACCTGCGCGTCAACCTCGACGCACAGGGCATCGAGCTGGCCACCACGCCCTTCATCATGCAGTACAACAAGCGCGACCTCCCCAACGCCGCGCCCATCGACGAGATGCGTGCGCTCCTCAACCCCCGCCAGCTGACCGAATTCGAGGCCTGCGCGCCCAACGGCGGCGGCGTCTTCGAGACCCTGAAGGCCGTGGCCCGCGAGGTGCTACACGACCTCAAGCAGATGAGCCGCTAGGCGCCTCGCCTGCGGATCGGGGTCGAGCGAAAGGCTCCGGCCGCCGCACCTCTTCGAAGCGCGTAGGGACCTGGGTAGAGGCGAGCCCTCCCGGTAGACTGGAAGACTCCCGCAGCGCGATGCGATCGGGGTTCTCTTCCATGCCGGAAAGCGATTACGACATCGACGATCTCTCCCTGGGCGCCGAGGACGAAGCCCGGGCGCTGGCCTGGCTGCGGCGCAACGACCCCGTCCACTGGGACGCGAAGGGCGAGCGCTGGCTCCTCACCCGCCACGCGGACGTCCGCAGCGTCTCCCGCCGGCCGGAGCTCTTCTCCTCCGAGCCCCACGGCCCCTGGCACGCCTTCGAGAGCCACTTCTCCATGCAGGCCGAGGACGGCGCCCCCCACCATCGCAG
>JABSQX010000049.1:12846-22488 GCA_013215615.1 Myxococcales bacterium
CGCTACGCGGACGAGGCCATCGATGGGGTCGCGGGCTCCCGGCACTTCGACCTGGTCGAAGACATCGCGGTTCCCGTACCCATGCGGATCATCGCGGACATGCTGGGTCTCGACGCCAACTACGACCTCTTCCGCCGCTGGGTGAACACGGTGACGGGCGCGGTGTCGCGGGGCGGACAGCCCACCGACGAGGAAAAGCAAAACGCAGCGGAATTCGAGGCCTTCGTCCGCGCAACCGTGAAGGAGCGGAAGGAACGCCCCGGCGACGACCTGATCTCGACGCTTCTCGCCGGCAGTGGCGAGGGCGTGCTCGACTCCTTCGCGCGGCAACCCTTCCCCGGCGTGCCCCGCGGAGACGGCGTGCTGGGCTTCATCGCCTTCCTGGTGCTGGCGGGCAGCGAGACCACACGCCACGCCATCTCCCAGGGCATGCGGGCGCTCATCGAACACCCCGCAGAGCGCGAGAAACTGGTCGCGCATCCTGAACTCATGGAAAGCGCGACGGAGGAGATCCTGCGCTGGACCACGCCGGTGCGCGTGATGCAGCGCACGGTGATGCGGGACACCGAGCTTTCCGAACGCAAGATCGAGCGCGGCAGCCGCGTGCTGCTCCTCTACCACTCGGCGAACCGGGACGAGCGCGTCTTCGAAGAGCCGGAGCACTTCCGTGTCGACCGGAGCCCCAACGACCACACCAGTTTCGGCTTCGGCAGCCATTTCTGCCTGGGCGCCAACCTGGCGCGCATGGAAATCCGCGTCACCCTCGAACGCCTGCTCGAACGCCTGCCTGGCCTCGAACTGTCGCCCGACGCGCAGCCCCAGCGCTTCGCCTCGAGCATCGTGAACGGCCTCTCCCAGCTGCCCGTGGTCTTGCCAGCCGACGCGATGGGCTGAAGGGGGGTTCGCCCGGCGGATCGTGTCCGGGAGACGCCTCGTCCCGGCGACCCCCTCGCCCGGGGAGCAGAGTTGATATCCTCGCGCCGCGCGGGGATTCATGCGTACGATCGCGCCGGCATCGCGGCGAATCGGCGCGCGATCCCGAGGCGCGTCCACCCGGCAGGAGGAAGCGATGACGATCCGCTGCGAGATCGAGGGGCAGGTCGCGGAGGTGGTCATGCACCACCCGCCCGTGAACGCCATCACCGTGGCCGACACCTGGAAGATCCACGATACCTTCAAGGAGCTGGGCGAGAACCCGGAGGTTCGCGTCATCATCCTCAGCGCGGAAGGCAAGGGTTTCAACGCCGGCATCGACATCAAGGAGATGCAGAGTGTCGAGGGCTGGGGGCACCTGCTGGGCTCGGGGGAGGCCTGCTACGCGACCTTCCATCGCATCTACAACACGCCGGTGCCGGTGATCGCGGCCGTCAACGGCTTCTGCATGGGGTTGGGGATCGGCCTGGTGGCGAGCTGCGACATCCTGATCGCCTCCAAGCAGGCGCGCTTCGGCCTCCCGGAGGTGGACAACGGCGCCCTCGGTTGCGCGTCGCATCTCGCCAAGCTGGTGGCCCCGATGAAGCTCCGGGAGATGTCGCTCACCTGCAAGCCCGCCAGCGCCGCCGAACTGCACGCCTGGGGCTCCGTCGCCTACCTCACCGAGCCCGAGGAGTTGATCCCCAAGGCCCGGGAGGTGGCGGCCGCCCTGGTCGAGAAGCCGAAGGCGGCGGTGAACTTCGCGAAGGCGGCCCTCAATCACCTCGACGTCTTCGAGATGCACAGCAACTACCGCATGGAGCAGGGTTACACCTACCAGCTCAACCTGATGGGCGACGGCGACGATGCGCGGGACGCCTTCCTGCGCGGCGAGCGGGCGATCACCCGATGAGGCTCAGCGACAAGGTGGCCCTCGTCACCGGGGCCGCACGAGGCATCGGTGCCGCCACGGCTCGACGCTTCGTCGAAGAGGGCGCGCGCGTGGTGCTGGCCGACCGGCGACGCGAGCTCGCGGAGGCGCTGCGCGACGAACTCGAGGCGATGCGAGCGGGATCCGCGATCTTCATCGAATTCGACGTCGGCGACGAGGCGGGCTGGCAGGCCGCCGTGGAGCAGAGCCTGGCCGCCTTCGGACGCATCGACATCCTGGTGAACAACGCCGGGGTGATCCGGGTGGTTCCCCTCGAGAAGACCGACCTCGAAACTTTCGAGAAGGTGATCGGGACCAACCTGCGCGGAACCTTCCTGGGCATCCGCTCGGTGATTGCGTGCATGAAGAGCGCGGGCGGCGGCTCCATCGTCAACTTTTCCTCTCCCCAGGGCCTCGAGGGCCGCGAGGGTGTCTCCGTCTACTCCGCCTCCAAGTTCGGAATCCGCGGCCTCACCATGACCGCCGCCATCGAACTCGGCCCATCGGGGATTCGCGTCAACACCGTGATCCCCGGCCCCACGCGGACCAAGATGACCGAGCGCAAGGGCTGGACGGAAGCGGACTACGAGGCCGCCTACGGGGGCTACCCGCTGGGCCGCATGGCGGATCCGCGCGAGGTGGCGGAAGTCGTCGTCTTCCTGGCTAGCGACGACGCCTCCTACGTAACCGGTGCGGACTACGTGGTGGACGGCGGCGTGCTGGTGGGGAAGCCGAGGCAAGTCTAGGGCCTTCAGGCGGGGAAGCCTTCATGCAGATCGACGAAGCCTTCAGCCTCGACGGGCGGGTCGCCCTGATCACGGGAAGTACGCGGGGCATCGGCGCCGCCATCGCCCAGGAGTTCGCCGAGGCCGGTGCAGAAGTCATCGTGACGGGGCGCCGCCAACAGGATGCCGATGCCGCGGCCGAGCGCCTGGTGGCTGCCGGCGGCCAGGCCCGGGGTATCGCCTACGAGGCCTCCCAGCGCGGCGCCGGCAGCGCGCTCATCGAGGCGCTCTCGGGCCGGCTCTCCCGACTCGACATCCTCGTCAACAACGCCGCGATTCTGCGCCCCCACCGCATCGAGAAGTTGAGCGAGGAGGAGTTCGACGAGATCTTCGCCGTCAATACACGCGCCGCGATCTTTCTCTGCAAGGCCGCCCTGCCCCTGCTGCGAAACTCGGACGGGGCCTCGGTGGTCAACATCACCGCGGCCTGCGGACACCGCCCCATGGCGGGGATCGGGGCCTACTGCGCGTCCAAGGCGGCACTCCTCAACTTGAGTTCCACGCTGGCCCAGGAGTGGGCGCGCGACGGAATCCGGGTGAACGCGCTCACCCCGGGCTCGGTGGCCACGGAGATGATCCTCCCCAAGGACCCCGCCCAGCGCGAAAGCTTCGAGCGCGAGATGGCCGAACAGAACCTGATGCAGCGCCTCGCGGAGCCACGGGAGATCGCCCGGGCCGTGCGCTTCCTCGCGAGCCCGGCGGCCTCCTTCGTGACGGGCCAGACCCTGGTGGTGGACGGCGGCTTCCTGGCATGCTGAGCGTCACCGCTCCGCCCCCCTACCCCATCGGCAGGCAGCTACTCGCGGACCGGGGCGTGCTCGTGACGGCCTCGGCGGGCTCGGGGATCGGCTTCGCGACCGCCCGGCGCTGCGCGGAAGAGGGCGCGAGGGTGATGCTCTCGGACATCCACGAGGAACGCCTCGAGCGCTTCGCGGACCAGCTTGCGGAGAGCCTGGGCCAGCCGGTTCCCCGCGGCCGCTGCGACGTGCGCTCCGACACGGAAGTGAGGGCGCTGGTCGCGCAAGCGGAGGAAGAACTCGACGGCATCGACGTGCTGGTCAACAACGCCGGGCTGGGAATGACCCGCCCGCTGCTCGAGACCAGCGCCGAGGAGTGGCAGGACCTGCTCGACGTGAACCTCTCGGGGGCCTTCCGAAGCATGCGGGCGGCGCTGCCCGCCATGCATGCCCGGGGCCGGGGCGCCATCGTGAACGTCTCCTCGATCTGCGCCTGGCGCGCCGAAGCCGGCCAGAGCGCCTACGCGGCCTCGAAGGCGGGGCTGTTGGCGCTGACCCGCTGCGCGGCCCTCGAGTCCGCGGAATTCGGAGTGCGCATCAACGCCGTGGTTCCCAGCCTCGCCATCCACCCCCATCTCGAAAAGGTCTCGAGCCCAGAGTTCCTGCAGCGCATGGTGGCGGACAACGAGGCCTTCGGCCGTGCCGCCGAGCCCTGGGAGATCGCCAACGCCGTGGTCTTCCTGGCCTCCGACTACGCGAGCTACATGACCGGCGAGGCCCTGTCGGTGAGCTGCCGGAAGAGTTAGACGCGGACGGCCCCGTCTGGCTACGCTGCGGGCATGGCGCGGGCACTCGACGCGAACGTGAGGCGGCTGCTGGATGCGCCGAATTTCGCGAGCCTGGCGACCTTGATGCCGGACGGCTCGCCGAAGGTCGAGCCCGTCTGGGTGGGGCGCGAGGGGGATCTCGTGCTGATCGCCACCGACTCGCGCAGTCTCAAGGGCCGCAACCTCGATGCCGATGGCCGCGTGGCGCTCTCCGTCACGGACTACGAAAACCCCTACGAGCAAGTGCTGATCCGAGGGCGCGTGGTGGAGACCCGGGACGACAACGATCTCGAGGTCCTCGACGCCCTCTCCCGGCAATACCTCGGAAAGCCCTTCCCGCGCCGCAAGTGGTCGAGCCGGGTGGTCTACGTGGTGGAAGCCAGCGTCGCCCGCTATTACCAATCTCCTCTCGAACACACCCCCGGCGCCTAGGCGCTGGAATCGAAAACAACGCCAACCACGCGGAGGGTTCCATGCCGGAGACGCTCGACGACTTCGAAGGACTGCTCGACTGGCCGCAGCTGCAAGCCTGGCTCGCGGGGCAGGACTTGCCGGGCAGCGGCCCGGTGAGCGCCGTGGAGCGCCTGGCCGGGGGCAGCCAGAACAACGTCTTCCTGCTCACGCGCGGCGACGCCAAGCTGGTGCTGCGCCGCCCCCCCGAGCACCCCCGCAGCAACAGCGACAAGACCATGCTGCGCGAGGCGCGGGTGCTCGCCGCGCTGGCGGGAAGCGAAGTTCCTCACCCCCGCTTCTACGGGGTCTGCGACGACACCGGGGTGATCGGTGTCTGCTTCTACCTCATGGAGCCCGTGCTGGGCTTCACGCCCATGGGCGCCCTGCCCGGGCGCTACGCGGAAGATCCCAGCTGGCGGCGCGCGCTGGGGCTCTCCCTCGTGGACGCCATCGCCGAGCTCGCGAAGGTCGACCCGCTGGCGGTGGGCCTCGAGGGCTTCGGCAAACCCGAAAAGTGGATCGAGCGCCAGGTGGCGCGCTGGAAGTCGCAGCTCGACTCCTATTCGGAAATGGAGGGATACGGGAAGCCCGAGTTGCCGGGAGTCGAGCGGGTCGCGGGCTACCTGGACGACCAGCGGCCCGACGACTTCCGGCTGGGCATCATCCACGGAGACTTCCAACACGCCAACGTGATGGCCCACCACGACCGGCCCGGCGTGGCCGCCATCATCGACTGGGAACTCTCCACCCTGGGCGACCCCCGCCTCGACCTGGCCTGGCTGCTGACGGCCTTCGTGGAGGAAGGCGATCCTCCGGGCAGGCAGCCCTACTACTCGCCGGCCGACGGCTTCCCCAGCCGCCAGGAGTTGATCGACCACTACGCGGAGCGGACCGGCCTCGAGATCCGGGACATCCACTGGTGGTTCACCCTCGCCTGCTACAAGTTGGGGATCCTGCTCGAGGGCACCCACGCCCGAGCCTGCGCGGGCGCCGCCCCCAAGCACTACGGGGACTCGCTCCACAAGCACGCCATGTGGCTCTTCACCAAGGCCAACCAGCTCGCGGACCAGGCCGGCGACTGAGCGGCCGGGCAGCTGCCTGGCGCCCGGAGATTGTGCGAGCATCTCGGCGAACGACGAGGAGAACGCCGTGGAAGACCGCATCAACCCCGTGCTCTATCTCGAGATGAGCGACGCCGAGCCCGAGCGCTACCACGCCTCCCGCACGCCCGAGGTGATGGCGCTGCCGGGGGTCACGCGCATGACGCTCTTCCGCAACCTCCACTACCAGCGCAAGGACTTCGAGCCGGACTTCGTCTTCCGCGTCCAGGATTTTCGTACGCTGGCGGTCTTCGAGGCGGAGAAAAAATTCCAGGCCCCGGAACTCTCGGAGGGGCTGCGCGGCCTGCACTTCCTCCACTACCCGCGGCCCGCACAGGGCTTCCTCTCCGAGGGACCCACCCAGGGGCTCATGCTGGTGCTGATCAGCGCGCGGGAGGAGAGCGGCGCCCAGGCCCTGCGGGACTGGGCGGACTTCGTGCACCTGCCGCCGCTCGCCGTGGGCGATCTCGGTTTCTCGATGATCACCCCCTATGAGAACGCCACCCGGGGCGAGCCACGCTTCATGCACTTCTACGAGACGCCCTCCGCGGACGCCGAGGCGGCCCTGCAGGCCGAAGTGCACGATTTCCCTGCTCGTTACGGCGGTGTAGAAACCGACGCCTACCGGCACTGGCAAGTGCACGAGCAGCTGGTGGTCGACTACATCAACACCTTCGAGCGCGTAGGCGACGCGTGACCTCGGCGTGAGCCCTCCCCGGCTGGACACGCTGCGCGCGGTCCTGCGCTTCCGCGACTTCGAGTGGGATCCGGCGCTGCGCCGGCTCGCGCGCTGCGCGAGCGTCGAAGATTTGCGCAGCGCGGCCCGGCGGCGCCTGCCGCGCGGGATCTTCGACTACATCGACGGCGCGGCCGAGGACGAGCGAAGCGCGGAGCGCAACGTCGCCGGCTTCGAGCGCCTGGGATTCCGCCCGCGCGTGCTCCGCGAGGTGGGCGAAACCGATTGCACGACGACCCTGCTGGGACGCGCCCTGCCCATGCCCCTGGTTCTCAGCCCCACCGGCTTCGGGCGCGTCGCCCACTCCCAGGGCGAACTGGCCGTCGCGCGCGCAGCGGCTCGCGCAGGGCTCCCCTACTCCCTCTCCACGCTCAGTACGCGCTCCATCGAGGAGGTGGCAGCGGTTTCCAGCGGGCCGCGCTGGTTCCAGGTCTACGCCTGGCGGGACCGCGGACTGGTGGGCGAGATGGTGGAGCGCGCGGCCGCCGCGGGCTACGAGGCCCTGCTCCTCACCGTGGATACCCCGGTCGTGGGCCGGCGCGAGCGCGACGTGCGCAGCGGTTTCACACTGCCCCCCCAACTCGGCCTCGAGACCCTGCTCGACGGCATCCTGCACCCGGGCTGGACGTTGGACTTCCTGCGCAGCGAGCCCATCGTCTTCGCGAACGTGGTGGGACGCGAAGTGGGCGACGGCAGCACGCCCGTCGCACTCGCGGACTACATCAACACCCAGTTCGATCCCAATCTCGGCTGGCGGGACGTGGAGTGGCTGCGAGGGATCTGGGACGGCCCGCTGGTGCTGAAGGGCATCCAGTCCGTAGCGGACGCGCGCCTCGCCGCCGATGCCGGCGTGCAGGCCATCGCCCTGTCGAACCACGGCGGGCGCCAACTCGATCACGCACCCTCTCCCGTGGAACTGGTGGCGCCGGTCTGCGATGCGGTGGGGGAACGCCTGGAGGTGTTGTGCGACGGCGGGGTGCGCCGCGGCGGCGACGTCCTGAAGGCCCTGGCGTTGGGCGCTCGGGCCTGCATGATCGGGCGGCCCTATCTCTACGCGCTCGCAGTGGCGGGCGAGGCGGGGGTCGACTGGCTCCTCGAGCACTTCCGGCAGGCCCTGCGACGCGATCTGGCTCTGCTCGGCTGCTCGCGCCTCTCGGATCTCTCCCCCGACTCCGTGGAGTGGCGATCCGACTGAGGGACGGCGATCAGACACGCTCCCAGCGGCGACTCGCCGCGGAGCGTTCGACGGCATCGAGCAGACGCTGGTTGCGCACCCCGTCCTCGAAATTCGGGCGGGGCGACTCGCCGGCGGCGATCCCCTCGAGCAGGTCGAAGACGCTGTGGGTGAAGCTGTGCTCGTAGCCCAGCCCGTGACCGGGAGGCCACCAGGCCTCCACGTAGGGATGGCTGGGATCGGTGGCGAGAATGGTGCGGAAGCCGCTCTCCGGACCCTCCTCGAGGTAGAGCTCGAGTTCGTTCATGCGCTCGAGGTCGAAGGCCAGGCTGCCGCGTTCGCCGTTGATCTCGAAACGGTTCTGGTTCTTGCGGCCCGGCGCGAAGCGGGTGGCCTCGACGCTCCCGATGGCACCGTTCTCGAAGCGCAGCAGCGCCAGCGCGGCGTCATCCACGTCCACCTCTCCCCGGCCGCTGCCATCGGGGAGGGGGCGCTCCGGGACGAAGGTCTCGAGCAGCCCGCAGACTTCGCTCACCTCTCCCACCAGGTAGCGGGCGAGGTCCAGGGAGTGGGAGGCGATGTCCCCCAGCGCGCCGGAGCCCGCCCGCGCCTTCTGCATCCGCCAGCCCAGGGGCGCGTCGGGATCCACGATCCAGTCCTGCAGGTAGCTGCCGCGGAAGTGGCGGATGCCCCCAAGTTGGCCCTCTTCGAGGATGCGCTTGGCGAGCGCCACCGCCGGTAGGCGGCGGTAGTTGTGGCAGAGCATGTGGACGACACCCGCGGCTCGCACCGCCTCCCACATGCGTTCCGCGGAGGCCAGGCTGTTCGCGAGCGGTTTCTCGCAGAGCACGGCCTTGCCGGCCTCAGCGGCAGCCACCGCGATGCCCTCGTGGGAGTCGCCCGGGGTGCAGATGTCGACGATCTGGATGTCGTCCCGCGCCACCACGGACTCCCAGGAGCTGGCGTGCTCCCGGAAGCCGAGCTTCGACGCTGCCTCGGCGAGCGGGCCTTCACTTCGGCCACAGACCACCGCGAGTTCGGGCTCGAGCGAGCAGTCGAAGAAGCGCGCCACCTGCCGCCAGGCGTTGGCGTGGGCGCGTCCCATGAATCCGTAACCCACCATCGCCACGTTGACGCGCGAAGTCATCGCATCCCCCTAGGAGCGGTAGGGCTCGCGGCCCACGCCCTGCACCGGGATGCCCTGGGCGGGGAGCACCTGCTGCTGGAGCGCATACATGCAGGCCGCGGCCTCGTCGATGCGGCGGGTAAAGGCGATCGAGCCCTTCAGGATCGGCAGCAGCGACTCCCGCTCCTGCACCCGCGCGGGGCCGTACTCGTGCTCGACGATCAGCGGCGTGTTTGGCACGTCCAGCTCCAGGAGTTCGCGGGCTGCCAGCTGGTGGTCGAGCCAGTCCACGCTGCGGTTCTGCAAGTAGGCGAGCGGGTCATGACGCGCGGTGCCCGGCAACTCGTGCTCGCAGAAGACGCTCTGCTTCTTCCACGCCATGCCCTGCTCGGCGGGCTCCCGCGAGGGCTCCCCGTCCTTCCAATCGCCACGCTCCACGCTCTGGCCCCCGTACCCCCAGGCCGATACACCCCTCGAATCCACCACCTGCCCCTTCACGTGGAAGCCCGCCACCAGGAACGCGTAGCCCTCGTCCCGGAGCAGCTGGAAGATGCTGCGCGTGTCCTGTCCCATCAGGACCGCGTGGGAGGGGTCGTAGTGGATGCGAAACTGCTCGCCCACGCCGTGCCGCTCGCAAATCCGGTGCAGCGCGATCCAGGTGCCAGGCGTGTAGCCGATGTTGTTGTGGAAGTTGTCGCCCGTCGTCCAGCCCGGCATCGGGCACTGCTCGACCCGGTACTGGAGATCTCGGGCGCGGGCCTCGGCGAGCAGCGGCACGAAGGAGTCCTCGAAATCCTGGAGGTTCTGGTCCATGGAGAGCTGCTGGTTGCGGCCCACGAAGCCGCAGACCGCGGGCACGCC
>JABSQX010000005.1 GCA_013215615.1 Myxococcales bacterium
CCGCCGTGATTTCCGAGGATCGACAATTCATGAGAAGAGTGACGGGCGCGACATCGCCGTTTTCGGGAGATTAGCAGCGGGGAAGGGGGCCCCCCTACACCCGCGGGGTCGCTGCCTGTCCCGGGCTTGCGTCGTTCGGCCCGGGGTCTAGCTTTTCGGGGGCGTCGAATCCATGCACCACGCCCGGGGAATTCCATGAAGCGCGTGTTTCTCTTCATCGTCACCAACCTGGCGATCCTCCTCCTGCTCGGCATCGTGAGTTCGCTCCTGCAGGGCTATCTGCAGGCGCAGGGCATCGACTTCCCGCGCATGTCGCTGCTGCTCTTCGCCGCAGTCTTCGGCATGGGGGGCAGCTTCATCTCCCTGGCGATCTCCAAGTGGATCGCCAAGCGCACAACCGGCGCCCGGGTCATCGAGCAGCCCGCCAGCGAAGACGAGCACTGGCTGGTGGAGACGGTGAGGCAGCACGCCCAGGCGGCCGGCATCGGGATGCCAGAGGTGGCGATCTTCCCTTCTCCCTCTCCGAACGCCTTTGCGACCGGCGCGCGTCGTGATTCAGCCCTGGTGGCGGTGAGCGCAGGCCTCATGAGCAACATGGACCGCCAGGAAATTTCCGCGGTGATCGGTCACGAGGTGAGCCACATCGCCAACGGCGACATGGTGACGCTCACGCTCATCCAGGGCGTTCTCAACACCTTCGTGCTCTTCTTCTCGCGCATCATCGGCGAGTTCATCGACCGCGCGGTCTTCCGCAGCCAGAGTGGGCGCGGGATCGGTTATTTCGTGGCGACCATCTTCGCCCAGATCGTGCTCGGTTTTTTCGCGGCGATGATCGTCATGTGGTTCTCGCGTCGGAGGGAGTTCAGCGCCGACGCGGGCGGCGCCAATCTCGCCGGGCGCCCCGCCATGGTGGCTGCCCTTCAGCGACTCGGGGCCCTCTCGCAGCGCACGGAGCCCCTGCCCGACCAGATGGCAGCCATGGGAATCTCGGGTGGTGGGATGCGCCGCCTGTTGGCCTCCCATCCCCCGATCGAGGAGCGGATCCGCCGGCTCCAGATGGCCGAAACGGACTGATCGACCGGATCAGAATTCCAGCGTCGGCGGGAGGTCGGAGAGCACGCGTCCCACCAGTTCGCTCTGGCGGCTCGTCGAGGTCTTTGCGAAGACTTGTTTGAGCTGGCTGCGGACCGTGTGAATGCTCACCTTCCGCTGCGCGGCCACGCTTTCGAGGGAGAGCCCCGCGCACAGCAGGGACACCAGCTGTCCCTCCGCCCCCGTGAGGCCGTAACGCCCTCGCAGGGCCTGAACCTCGCGCCGGCTGCTGAACTCGAGGTCCGAGATATAGAGCACGGCGCGCGCGTCGTGAAGCGTGCTCTCCGGTCGGTCCTCGAGCAGCGGGCGCACCGTCAGCGTGAAGGGGCGGAGGCCCGAGGGGCGTTGCACGGTCAGGGTTCTAAAGACCGTGCTTTCGGCCGAGATGCCGGGGCGCAGCGCCGCTTCGAGGGCCAGCTCCAGTTGCTCCTGGTCGTCGGGAGCGTCGACCCGCAGCCCGCTGGTTTCGATCGACAAGCCGTCTGCGAGCTTCGAGATACGCCGCGCGCTGGCGTTGGCGTGAATGGGACGCGCTAGCGCGTCCAACATCACGAGGCCCGTGGGAATGCGGTCCTGGGTTCGGGCGAGTGCTGCCATTTCCCACATCTTGCGGTGAATCTCGTAGGCGCGGGCCAGGTGCGGAACGAGCTGGTCGCCCAGCGCGAGGTCAGTGTCGTCGAGCGGGCGGCTCCCCTCGCGAGCGAATGCGACCACCGTGGCCAGGGGCTCGCCGCCTTCGAGCGCGATGGTGTGGCCGATCGGAGCGGTCGCCGCGAGTCCCAGCGGTTTCATGCACTCCCGGTAGAATGCACTGGCGCTGATCTCCGCGTCGCTCACCAAGTCGCTCGCGTTCCCGAAGCGCCCCACCCAGTCGTTCCGGCGCGCTTCCTCCCAGGGCAGCCCGTCGCGAAGGTGTCCAACGAGCCTCTCGTAGTAGGAGAGTTCGAAACCGCGGACGTACATCACGGGAGCCGTGATGAAGCCCGGCAGCTGAAGACTCACGCACACCGCGGCACCCCCCAGGGCCTCCGAGAGATCCTCGGCGAAGAAGTCCCAGTGCGGGGGGTCCAGTGAGGCGCGGTAGATGCTCTCGACCAACTGGAGGATCCCGACTTCGCTCATGGGCGTGGACCTCGACCCCAGAGTAGCAGGGGGGAGATCGCGGACGTCCCGGGAACTCACTTCGAGGAGACCTCCAGCGATGAAGGGGCGAGCCGAAGGGATCCTGCCCCACGCGATCCTCAGGCAGGTCCCAGTTAGGGATTATCCTCTACACGGGGTGGAGGATTCAACCGAAAAGGTTGCTCCGACGAAGGGAATTTCGGGGGCTTACCCACCCGAAGCGCTGTTCTCCCTTCAAACAGACGGGGGGCTTAGGGGTTTTCGGAGAGTTCCTCGACGGGTGGGCAGCGGCAGACCAGGTGGCGATCCCCGTAGGCGTTGTCGATTCGCCCGACGGGGGGCCAATACTTGTGCTCGCGTAGCCAGGGGGCCGGGTAGCCGGCCAGTTCGCGCGGATAGGAGTGAGTCCAGGTGTCTCCAGAGACTTCCCGGGCCGTATGCGGCGCGTTGCGCAGCGGGTTGTCCTCAACGTCCAACTCACCGCGCTCGATCGCGTCGATTTCGCGTCGGATCGCGATCAACGCATCACAGAAGCGCTCGAGTTCCTCGCGCGATTCGCTCTCGGTGGGTTCGATCATCAAGGTGCCGGCGACGGGGAAACTCATGGTGGGTGCGTGGAACCCGTAGTCCATCAGACGCTTGGCGATATCCTCCACGCCGATCTGAGCGCTGCGCTCGAAGCTCCGGCAGTCGATGATGAACTCGTGGGCCACCCACCCACCCTCTCCGCTGTAGAGGATGTCGTAGTGGGCTCGCAGTCGAGCCGCCATGTAATTCGCGTTGAGGATGGCGATGCGACTGGCCTGGCCGAGGCCTTCGGCTCCCATGGCGGCGATGTACGCCCAGCTGATCGGAAGGATGCCCGGACTTCCGTGGGCGGCGGCCGACACCGGGCCCTCTCCCTCCAGGGGATCCCCCGGCAGGTAGTCGGACAAGTGCTCGGCGACCGCGATCGGGCCCATGCCGGGGCCGCCCCCGCCGTGGGGGATCGCGAAGGTCTTGTGGAGGTTGAGGTGGCAGACGTCGGCCCCAATGCGTCCCGGCGAGGTGAGTCCCAGCTGGGCGTTCAGGTTGGCGCCATCCATGTAGACCTGCCCGCCAGACGCGTGCACGAGTTCGCAGGCCTGCAGTACGCCTGCCTCGAAGACTCCGTGGGTCGAGGGATAGGTGATCATCATGGCGCCCAGGGATTCACGATGCTCCCGGCAGCGGGTTTCGAGGTCCTGGAGATCTACGTTGCCGCCTTCGTCGCAGGCCACCGCGACTACCCGCATGCCGGCGATGACAGCGCTGGCTGCGTTGGTGCCGTGGGCGGAGACGGGGATCAGGCAGACGTCGCGTGTGGGCTCCCCGCGCGCCTCGTGGTGCCGGCGGATTGCCAACAGGCCCGCGTACTCACCCTGGGAGCCGGCGTTGGGCTGGAGGGAGACGGCCTGGAGCTCTGTGACGGCGGCGATCCACTCCTTCAGTTGATCGAAGAGTTCCGCGTATCCCCGTGTCTGATCCTCCGGCGCGTAGGGGTGCAGGTTGGCGAACTCGGGCCAGCTCACGGGCACCATCTCGTGGCTGGCGTTGAGTTTCATCGTGCAGGAGCCCAGCGGGATCATGGAGGTGGTGAGCGACAGGTCCCGGGCTTCGAGGCGGTGCAGGTAGCGGAGCATCTCGTGCTCCGAGTGGTGTCGACGGAAGACCGGGTGCGTGAGGAAGCTGGAAGTGCGCGCGAGTGACGGGTGCAGGGGAAGCTCCGCGGCTTCACGCAAGTCCTCGATGCAGGGCGCCTCGCCCTGTGGGTTGAAGCAGGCCAGCAGGTTCTCGGCGTCCTGCTGGTTGGTCGTCTCGTCCAGCGCCACCCCGACGCTGCCGTCCCCGTAGTCACGCAGGTTGATGCCACGCTGCTGCGCCTCCGCGATGACCCGCTTCGAGTCGAGGCCATTGGGTATGATGCGCAGCGTGTCGAAGAAAGGCGCCTCTGGCAGCTTGTGGCCCATGGCGCGGAGGCCTCGGGCGATGCAGGCCGTCCAACCCCGTACGCGGCCCGCGATTCGCTTCAAGCCTTCGGGGCCGTGGTAGACGGCGTACATGCTGGCCATGATGGCCAGCAGCACCTGGGCTGTGCAGATGTTGCTGGTGGCCCGGTCGCGACGGATGTGTTGCTCGCGAGTCTGGATGGCGAGGCGCAGCGCTGGAGCGCCGTGGGCGTCCACGGACACACCGACCAGGCGCCCGGGCAGCTTGCGGGCGTGTTCTTCGCGGGTAGAGAGGAAACCCGCGTGGGGCCCGCCGAAGCCCAGCGGGACGCCGAAGCGCTGTGAAGAGCCCACTGCGATGTCGGCGCCCAACTCTCCGGGGGGCGTGACGAGCGTCAGCGCGAGCAGGTCGGTGGCCATCACCACGCGGGTTCCGGCCCGATGCGCCCGCTCGATGATCTCGCGCGGATCCACCAGCCGCCCATCCGTCGCGGGGTACTGGAGGAGCAGGCCGCAGGCCTGCTCGGCCTCGAAGTCGAAACTCTCCGGAGCCGCCACCCGCATTCGGATCCCCATGGAGCGCGCTCGCGTGCCCACGACTCCGATGGTCTGTGGGTGGCAGTCGTCGGCGACGAGGAAGCTGGGTTGCCGTCCGCGCGCGATGGCGTGGCACATCGCCATGCCCTCGGCCGCCGAGGTGGCCTCGTCGAGCAGGGAGGCATTGGCGAGCGGCAGCGCTGTGAGATCTGCGACCAGTGTCTGGAAGTTGAGGAGTGCCTCCAGGCGGCCCTGGGAGATCTCCGCCTGGTAGGGGGTGTAGGCGGTGTACCAGCCGGGGTTCTCCAGCACGTTTCGCTGGATCACCGGCGGCACGATGCAGTCCGAATAGCCCATGCCGATACACGAGCGCAGCACGCGATTTCGGCTGGCCAGTTCGCGGAGTCGAGCGGTCGCTTCCCGTTCGCCAAGGGCTTCAGGCGGCAGGCCGCGCAACTGCAGGGCTTCCTTCCTTCGGATCGCGTCGGGGACCACCGCATCGACCAGCGCCTCCAGCGAGGGCAGATCCAACTGGGCGAGCATGATCGCCACGTCCTCCTGTCGCGGCCCGATGTGGCGCTCGGGAAAGCGGTCGGACGCTGCCAGCAGCGGAGCGGGTCGCAGGGGGACCGGGTTTTCCATCGGAGCGACCGTGGGTTAGGGTGGAGTGCGCTTCCCCGTCGGATCCTTGCGCCCCGCACCGACGCTGCTGAAGACGCGACCGGACGGAGTCTTTGCGGAATGCCGGGGCAACCCGCCAAGGGATACCCGTTGACCGCCTGCTTCGCCATGCACCGAGCGCTTCGAACCTGGATCTTCCTGGGCTGCGTGGTCTTGCTCGCAACTCCGGCCCAGGGCGGCGAACTCAGCGTGGTCTGCCTGGGGGACTCGCTCACCGAGGGTTACGGGGTGGCGCCGGAGGCCGCGTATCCCAGCGTCCTGCAGCGCCGCCTCCGGGAGGCGGGCTTCGAGGTGCGGGTGGTGAATGCGGGGATCAGCGGCGCGACCTCCGCGAGCGGGCTCTCGCGTCTGCGTTGGCAGCTTCGCGCCGCTCCGGACGTGTTGCTGGTCGCTCTCGGCGCCAATGACGGGCTCCGTGGGGTCGACCCCGCCTCCACCCGGCGCAATCTCGCCCAGGTTCTCGAACTGGCGCGCGAGGAGGAGATTCCGGTGGTGCTGGCGGGCATGCGGCTGCCACCCAACTACGGGCCCGCACATGTGAAGGCCTTCGAGGCCCTCTACCCTTCCCTGGCCGAGGAGTACGCGGTGCCGCTGATCCCCTTCCTGCTCGAGGGGGTGGCCGCCCGACCCGAACTGAACCTCGCCGATGGTATCCACCCCAACGCGCGGGGCTACCTGCTCGTGGTGGACAACATCCTGCCGGTGCTGCAGCCGCTCCTCGAGCAGGAGGGTTCGTGAGCCTGCGCGCCGTGGATCTCCACAAGTATTTCGAGACGGCGGCAGGCCGCATCGAGATCCTGCGCGGCCTGGACCTCGAGGTGGCGGCGGGCGAGACGCTCGCGGTCCTCGGGGAATCCGGAAGCGGCAAGTCCACCCTGCTCTCGCTGCTGGCCGGCCTGGATGCGCCCACGCGCGGCGACGTGGAGATCGACGGGCGCAGCCTGGGCGCCATGAGCGAAGGGGAACTCGCTGCGTTCCGTGGCCGCGAACTGGGGATCGTCTTTCAGCAGTTCCACCTGATGGGGGGCCTCAGTGCGCTCGAGAACGTCGCGCTTCCCTTGGAGTTGCAGGGCACGGCGGATGCGCTCACGCGCGCGCGCGACGCCTTGGACCAGGTGGGCCTGTCACCGCGAGGCGATCACTTGCCGGCCCGGCTCTCCGGGGGCGAGTGCCAGCGCGTGGCGATCGCCCGCGCGATCGTGGTGGAGCCCGCACTGCTGCTTGCCGATGAGCCCAGCGGCAGTCTCGACCGGAGAACCGGCGATGCGGTGAACGCCCTGCTCTTCGATCTCGTGGCGCGGCGAGGCACGACGCTGGTGCTGGTCACGCACAGCCAAGCCCTGGCGGAAGCCTGTGACCGCCGCCTTCATCTCGAGGACGGGCGTCTACACGCCCGCTAGTCGCCATCATGTGGACGAGCCTGGGGATTGCGTGGCGGGAGATCCGCAACCACGCCTCCTTCTCGCTCTTCTTCGCCCTGAACCTCGCAGTGGGCTTCTCGGGCTTCGTGGCCCTGGACGCCTTCCAGCGCTCGGTATCCGGCGAGCTCGCAGAGCGTTCCCGGGCCTTCCTGGGAGCGGATCTCGCGGTCACTTCGAGTCGCCCCCTGCGCGCCGAGGAGATCGAGCGCTTCGATGCGCTGGCCCCGCCTGGCGCACGCGTGGCACGCGTCGCGGAGCTCTTTTCCATGCTGGCGGTGGGAACCCGAAGTCGCCTCGTCGAGTTGCACGCCATCGATGGAGATTTTCCACTGCGAGGCGCCATCGCGTTAGCGGGCAAGGGCCCCGTGGGCCCGCGGGACCGGGCGACGCTGCGCGAGCAGTCCGGAATCTGGATCGATCCAGCGCTGCGTTCCCAGCTCGGCTTGGAGGTGGGAGCGCGCGTTCGACTGGGTGGCTCGGAATTCGTTGTTCAGGGCGTGGTCGCCCAGGATGGTGGGCGCGTGAGTAGCGGCTTCTCGATGGCGCCGCGCGCCTACGTGGCCTGGGAACGCCTGGAGGAGACCGGCCTGATCGCGCTGGGAAGCCGGGTTCGACACCGACGCCTCTATGCAAGCGATGCCGGTCCCCCCGTCGCACAGCTGGCAGACGAGATGAGACGCGAGCGACGCGACCTCCAGTTGCAGGTGCGTTCCCACGAGGAGGCCACGCAGGATCTGATTCGGACCTTCGGAGCCGTGGGTCGCTACCTGGGACTGGTTTCATTGGTGGCGATCTTCCTGGCCTGCCTGGGGTCCGCTCACCTGTTCAGAGCCTTTCTGGTGCGCCGTCTCCGAGAGGTGGCGATCTTGCTGAGCCTGGGGGCCAGCCGCAGCCACGCTCAGCTGGCCTTCCTGCTGCAACTCGTACTGCTATCCAGTCTGGCCGCACTCTTCGCGTGCGGCCTGGGCCGACTGCTGCTCCCGTTGCTCGCGGACTGGGCGGGCGACCTGGCTCCCGCGGATTTCCGGCCGGAGATCGGGTTGGAAACACTGGCGTTGACGGCTCTGATCGCGAGCCTGGGCAGCGTCTCCGCCTGCCTCCCGCTCCTCGTGCGCCTGCGCGGACTGCGTCCGGCGGAACTCTTCGTCGAGCACGCGAGCCCGGGCCTGGAACGCGGCCGCGCCGAGGCGTTGACCGCCCTGCCCGCGTTGGGCTTCGTGCTCTCCCTGGCGGTCTGGCGGGCGGAAAGTCTTTGGATCGGGGGCCTCTTCACGGCGCTCTTCGTGGCCGCGGGGGTGCTGTGGGTAGCTCTCGCATTGCTGATGCTCCGAGTCTTCGACCTGAGATCCCTGCGGGCTTCGCTGTCGGCCCGGATCGCCCTGCGCGAACTGGTGCGCGCGCGTGCGGGCAGCGTGTCCATTTTCGTCGCCATCGCTCTTTGCACTTTCCTCGTGGGCATCCCCGCCCAGCTCCAGGGCGTACTCGAGAGACAGCTGGAAATGCCCGAGCGGTCCAAGTTGCCAAGCCTCTTCCTCTTCGACATCCAGCCCGATCAGGTCGATTCGCTCTCCGCCCAGGTGGCGCGCGGTGGTATGCCCCTCGAGCGGGTATCTCCGATGGTTCGTGCCCGGCTCGTGGCGGTGAAGGGCGAAGCCCTGCAAACGGAGTCGGGCGGCGGGCAGCCCTCCGCCTTCGCAGGTGACGACTCGGAAGAGCTGCGGCGCCTCCGCGTGCGCCGGTACAACCTGAGCTATCGCTCCTCTCTAGGCCCCGGCGAGCACCTGCTCGAGGGGCGGGATTTCGATGGAAGCTACCGGCCCGAGCGCGGCGAGCCGGCCGAGATGTCGCTCGAGGCGGACTTCGCGGATTCGCTGGGGCTCGGAATCGGCGACACCCTGCGCTTCGACGTCCAGGGCGTCCCCGTGCTCGGCAAAGTGGTGAACCTGCGCGACGTGCAGTGGAACAGCTTCCAGCCCAACTTCTTCGTGATCTTCCAGCCCGGCGTGCTCGAAGCGGCTCCGGCGGTCTTCCTGGCTTCGCTCCCCCAGGTGTCGACGGAGGAGCGGGACGCGCTTCGGGAGTCCCTGGTTCGCGACTTCCCCAACGTCAGCGTCGTGGACGTCAGCCGGGCCGTGCGCCGTATCCTGGGCCTGGCCGAGCAGCTCCACTTCGCGATCGCTTCCACCGCGGGCCTCTCGTTGCTGGTGGGCCTGCTGCTCGTCTACACCATCGCCAGCGCGCGAGCGCGGGAACGCCGCTGGGAGACGAATCTCCTCAAGGTGCTCGGTGCCGACTTCTCTCGGATCCGCCGCGTGATGGACCTCGAGGCGGGGTTGCTGGCCGGCTGCGCGGTGACTGCGGGTTCCGTGGGCTCCGTACTGGGGGCGGCAGCGCTCAGCCATGGCGTCTTCGAGATCACCTTCTTGGTCTCCTGGTGGCCGGTACTGGGAGCCATCCTGTTCGTTCCCATGGTCTGTGTCCTCACCGCACGCGGCGCGACCCGAAAGGTCCTGCGCGAGCGCCCGCTGATTCTGCTGCGCGCTTCCTGACTTCCCCGCCGCCTTGCACCCGCTCTGCCTGGGTGCTGCACGCGGCTGCAGAGCGCTCGTGAAAAAGAGAGTCACGTACCCGGTCCTCTGGGGCACTCATGCACACAGGGCGGCGGTTGGAAGAGGGGGGTGCGAGGCCGCCTTTTGACAGCAGCAGAGCCGGCATGTTTTCGGTGCGGAAAGCGGGATGGAGCAGGGCCCGGGGGAGTTTGAAAATTCCGATGACGAACGTTCAGAATATCCGGCTACTCAGTCGCGAGGAGCTCAACGATCTCTCCAGAAAGATGGCGAGTCAGCAGCTGCGCTTCGAGCGCGCGCTCTTCGAGGTCCCTGGACTCGCCCTGCTGGTGGTCGAAACCTGGAAACGACGGCAATCCGCGAGCCTGGTGACGGGCGCTCTATCGCGCCACTACCGGGACGGCAGCGATACGGACTGGAACCAACAGATTGATCGGCGACTCGGCGCGGTTGCACGACTCCTGGAGCGCCCGGACGTGCCGAGGGAGAAGATCGTAGAGCGCCTGGTGGAAGCTGAGCTGTCCCTGGAACTGCTGCGCGAATTTCATGGGCTGTTGGTCGCTCGCATGAGGGTGGGACGCCGCCCTGCAGATACGGAGGAACGTGAGCGCCTGGGGTTGCACCGGGAAGACGCGAAGCGCGCGATGGCGCGCGCGGCCCGTGCCTACGCCGCTTACCGAGACCTGGTCCGGACCATCGCCTACCACAACATACGCCTCGTCATGAAGTGCGCGCGGCGCTTCGAGAACATGGGGGTCCCGCTCGCGGATCTCATTCAGGAGGGCCACCTCGGGCTGATCCGGGCCATCGAGAAATTCGATGGGGAACGCGGCTTCATGTTCTCCACCTACGGAGTCTGGTGGATCCAGCAGTCTCTGATTCGCGCCATCCAGAACCAGCGCAGGACGGTGCGCGTGCCCAGTCATATCTGCGAGCTGCAGGTCCGCTATCGGCACCTGGAAGAAGATCTCTTCCGCGCGCTGGGGCGCGCGCCCGAGGCTCGGGAGATGGCTCAGGCCCTGGGGGTCTCCAAGGGTCAGGTTGAGATCGTCGAAACCAGCCTGATCCCGGTGCGTTCGATCCACACCCCCGTGGCCAACGGGGATGCACTGCTGCTCGAGGAGACGCTGGCGGACGATTCTACACCCAGCCCGCTCGAGCAGCTCGATCGGGATGGGGTCCGATCAGTGCTCGGTTCCGTGATGGAGGATCTCACGCCGCGTGAACGCAGGATCTTGAGCTGGCGCTACGGACTGGGGGAGGATGGGGACCCCCTCACCCTGGGTGAGATCGGAAGCCGCCTCGGCATCTCGCGCGAACGGGTCCGGCAGATCGAGGCAGCTGCGCTGAAGCGCCTGCGACGAGAGCCCGAGTTACGCAGTCTGCGCGCCAGCCTCGAGCTGCCGAGCGAACTCAGCGCCGACTGAGGGCGTAGCCCGGGCCCGGTAGGCCGGTCTGATCTTCGCGCGCTGTCCGCGCCCGCACGCCTGGTGTTCTGGTGATACGCGCCGGTGGCGTGCAGACGGTTCGCCGCTGCGTTCGCGCCGTGAGAAGGCTGCCCCGGCACCGCACCTCCCGGGCAGGGTTGTGTTACCGTGCTGGAGCGAGACGCATGGGGTTCTCCGCGGAGGTCAGCCCCGTTAGAGCGTCCGAGGGGGTGACGTGAGCCATCCGTTGATCGCCAGGGCCGCTGCCCGGGAGGTGCGCCAGGCGGCCGCCTTTCGGGATGCCGCGGCCGCGATGACCGGCGAGTCCCTCCGGGAGGATTTCGAGATCGAGCGTCAGCACGCCCCCCGGCTCGCCGACGCAGGTCGCATATACCTCGTCAAGCGCTCGGGCAAGCCCGCGAGCGAGCGCCGCAAGACGCGGGACCTCGAGCACCTGGGTTCTGCGCTGCTTCGTTATTGCCGGGAGAAGGGCGAAGGCCTGGCGCTTCCCGAAGAGAGCGGGACCTTGGAGCTACTCGACTACCAGGTTCGCGTCAAGGCGGTCCGGGCAGACGATCCGGCGACGCGGGGGATCGGCCGTATCGATTTGTTGGGGCTCATCGATGGTCAGCGTCTCGCGGTGGTTCGGATGCGCTTCGTGGAGCCTGGGGCCAGGCGCTGCGGGGTCGGGGACACTCCCCTGCACGTGCTTCTCGATGGCCTCGCTCACACCGCCATCGCATCCGCGTGCCGGGAAGACATCGCCCGGGAGGTCGCGGAGCGCTTCGGGCGAGAGGTATCCCCCGAGCCGCCCGTCCTGATCTTTCTGGCGAGCCCGCGTTACTGGGAACTCTGCCGCAAGCGTTCCGCGCAGAAGGGGGCGGCGTGGATCAAGGAGTTGACTCGGCTTGCCAGGGAGGTCGAGGCCGAGACGCAGGTTCCCGTCCACTACCTTGCGTTGCGTTTGCAAGGAGATCCGGGCTGGCTGTACGACGAGCAGGGGCCGCTACTCGAGGGGATGCCCCTCATCGCGGATGCCTGGGAGCCGGGGGCCGATCGCGTCAAGCCCAAGCCCCGGCTGCGCGCCAGAGCCGTGTCACCCGTCGACGAGATCGTCGAGGCGGATCTCTCCCGTCCGGCCCGTGTCTACGCGTTCAGCGACCAGTACCTGGCGGGCGATCGCATCAGCCACCCGATACTGGGCGAAGGCGTCGTGCAGGGGCTTGCGGGCGATGGAAAGATTCGCGTCCGCTTCGACGAGAGCGAGAAGGTGCTGGTGCACGAGCGGGCTGTCTCGGCCTGAGCGCTTCCGTGGCTGTGGGAGATCGAAGCCGCGCCTATATTCGGCCTCAGCGCTCCCCGCGCTGCAAACGCGAGCGTGGCCCGAGTTGTCGGGATATGCCGCGGTCCGCCTTGTCCCCGGTCGAGGGCACGAGTGTCCCGAGGTTCCAGCCGATGCGGATGGGGGTGCGGGGGCGCCGGGGGTCGTAGATCACGAAGTCCGCCAGGCCGTCCCCCTGCAGCTCGCCGAAGCGGATGCGCCCCAGGGTATCCAGGGATTGCGCGGCATGGCGCTGTTCGAAGCCGCGCTCGCGACTGCCGAGATGGATTTCGATCTCATCTCCGTCGCCGGAGTTGATGAAGTCGAGTTGCCGGTCGCCGTTCAGGTCGGCGGCGATTTGCGGAACGAAGCCCGTGGTTCGGAAGGTCTCGAAACTGAAGCCGATGTCGATCTCCCGCGTCTGCCACGGGGAGGGCTCGAAGGGCATGTTCTCTCCCCGCCGCCGGATCGAGAGGCTGACGTCGATGTTGGCGGTGACCAGAAGCTCCACGAGCTCGAGCAGTCCGCCGGGGACCTCGGCAGTGATCAGTTCCAGCTCGCCGTCCCCGTCGAGATCGCGAAGCGTCACCATGCTGAAGCCCTCGCCCAGGTCGATGCGTTGATCGGGCTCCTCGAGGTTCCAGCCGCCGCCCTGGTTGAGGTAGATATCGAGGTCGGATTCGGAGTCGAAGAAGCTCCCGCTGGAGTTCAGGATCAGCAGGTCGACGCGCGCGTCTCCGTCGATATGGCCGGGCTCGATGCGCACCGATCCCACGTTGCGGATGTGGTCCTTGGCGCTGAGACGACCCAGCGCCAGCGTCTGGTCGGCGTCGACGGGGAAGCGGCCGTCCTCTCCCTGCAGGAAGACCCGGAGCTCGTGGCGGCTGCTGGCGAGCAGGTCCACACGTCCATCGCCGTCCACGTCGCCCACGGTCACGCGTGGGTGGTCGTAGTAGATTTCCATCTCGCTCTCGGAGACCACCGGTCCGGGGCGCTCGGGGATGAAGAAATTCGCCCGTGCTCCCACCCGGGGCCTGCCCCGAAGTGCTCCGTCCACGCCGAGCAGCATGCTTTCCCCAAAGCCCGGCACCAGCAGTAGGGCTTCGCCGTCGCGATCCCGGTGGATCAAGCGGAGGCGGTCGATGCCGCGCTCGTCCACGCTGACCGCGAGGGTCGGTGAAGCCGGTAGGGGGAGGCTGCGGAAGCTCGCCTCTCGTCCCGCCAGCGACAGCAGCATCAAGTCGTCGCGGCGTAGCAACAGGAGTTCCTGGCCCGGGTTCGAATCCACGTCTCCCAGGTCGTAGGCCGCGGCCCCGTCCGGCATGGGATGTTGCCAGTCCGGGTGCTCTGGAAGACTGCCATCCTCGCGCTGGAAGTGGGCGCGTAACTCGCGACGCTCGAGCGGCGGGAGCCCTTGGACCGCTGTCCATAGCAGGTCGCCGCGGCCGTCCCCGTCGAGGTCGACGAGATCGGCCTGCACGACCCGGTGCGACACGGGGATCTCGCTGATGCGGAAGACCGGCTCCTCGGCCTGGCTGGCCCTCGCGCAGCCGCTGCCGATGCCGAGGACGAGCAGCATTCCGGCGAGACCTCGCCCGTGAGCTCCACGCGAGTACCGCATGGGTCCAAGCCTATCGCCCTACTGCTTCCGGGGCGACGTGCTGCGAGGGCGATACAATGAGTGTCATGGCGAGCGAAACATGACGCGCGGCCTCGGCGGCTGGCCCCGCTGCTTCGAGCGACCGCGCTCCCGTCGTGGGCGGGCCCGCCCGGCTTCCCTCGCTCTGCTGGCTGTTGGACTGCTGCCGTGGGGGGTTCCCTGTTTCGCGCAGCCCGACACGGAGGTGCGCATCACCCGCTTCGAGGTCGTGGAGGGCCTCGACATGCTGGTGGGCCGCGGCGGCAACCTCAGCGTTTTGTCGGGAGAGGACGGCATCCTGCTGGTGGACGACCAGTTCGCGCCCCTCACCTCGAAGATCCGCGCCGCCATCGCGGAAATCCAGGAGGGCCCCGTTCGCTTCGTGCTGAACACGCACTGGCACGGTGATCACACGGGTGGGAACGAGAATTTCGCCCGCGCGGGCGCCCTGCTCTTTGCCCAGGATGCCGTGCGCGAGCGCATGAGCCAAGATCAGGAGATGCGGGCCTTCGGGCGCACGATCCCCGCCTCTCCCGAGGCCGCCCTTCCCGTCGTCACCTTCTCCGATTCGATGAGTTTCCACTTGAACGGCGAGGAGATCCACGTCCATCATGCGCCGCGGGCCCACACCGACGGCGATGCCATCGTCCACTTCCGGCGCGCCAACGCCATCGCGACCGGCGACATCTACTTCAACGGCAGCTACCCGTTCATCGACCTCGCGAGCGGCGGCTCCGTGGAGGGCATGATCATCGCCGTGGAGCGCGTCCTGGCACTCTCCGATGAAAAGACGCGCATCGTACCAGGGCACGGGCCGTTGTCGAATCGCGCGGAGTTGCGCGCCTATCGGGACATGCTGGTCACGGTGCGCGGACGCGTCACCGCAGCGCTGCGCGAGGGCACGAGTCTCGCGGCGTTGTCCGCGAGCCAAGCGTTACAGGATCTGGACGGTCGCTGGGGGCGCAACATGGTGAGTTCGAAGGACTTCCTGCGTAGCGTCTACGCGAGCCTGTCGGGTTCCTGAGGGTGCCGATTCGCGGCGTCGTCTTCGACCTCTTCGACACCCTGGTGGACCTGCGGTGGGAGAACCTGCCCAGCGAAGAGACGTCCCGCGGGAGACTGCCCGCTTCGACGCGAGAGATGCATGCCGCCGTGGTCGACTTCAGCGACGCCAGCTTCGAGGAGTTCGCTTCGGCGCTCGTGGAAGGGGCGCGTAGTTTCGCGCAGAGTCACTTCGCGCACGACCGGGAGGTGAGCACCCTCGAGCGCTTCACGGATCTCGCGCGGCGGCTAGAGGTGGATGCCCCCGAACTCCCCGAGCGCCTGACGCGGATTCACATGGGCATGCTGCGCGGACAGGTTCGGACGCTGGACCACCACGTAGAGGTGCTGGCCTCGCTGCGCGCGGAGATGAAGGTGGGACTCTGTTCCAACTTCAGCCACTCGGAAACGGCCCTCGAGGTGCTCGATGCGGGTGGTCTGCGGGAGCATCTGGATGCCGTGGTGATCTCCGATGCCATCGGCATCCGTAAACCCCGGCGGGAGATCTTCGAAGAGACGCTGCGTCGACTGGAGCTTTCTTCCGGGGAGGTGATCCACGTGGGTGACAGCCTGCGCGCCGACGTGGCGGGCGCGCAGGCTTGTGGAATCTCCACGGTGTGGATCACGCGGCGCGTGAAGGACCCGGAGGGGAGTCTCGAGAAGCACAAGGGCGCCCACCCCGACCACGTGGTGACGGACCTGTCGGAGTTACCCGGGCTGATCTCGCGACTCAGTTGACTCCGGAGGAGGGTGGTGGCAGTCCGAGGGCGGAGAAGTCGCCGAAGATCGCGCGCCAAAGCGCGCGCAGCGAGGGAGCGCTGGGCTGGTAGCGGGTGCGCTGCACTTCTCCCTGCAGCCGTCCCTCGGTGTCGAAGGTCGCCCGAATGCCGAAGAGCCCGCGCTCCGGGTTGCCCGGGAGGCCATAGCGGAGATCGTCGACCTCCACCGATGTGCCGCCGGGAAAGTGCCGTACGCGGGCCACGGTCTCTCCCATGGCGAACCACTGGAAGATGCGGCCGCCCTCGCTCTCCTCCACCTGCCGCACCAGCGGGCCCGGGGGCGCGGGCCGGAAGCGCTCCCAGGCGCTGTGGCCCCCACCCAGTGGAGTGTGGAGCCCGACCCAGATCTCGTCGCCCACGCGCGCCACGCTGCGTCTCAGATAGGGTTGCAGGAGTGTGGGGTAGACGTTCACCGGGGCGTCCGCGTGTCCCGCGGATGCCAGCTGCCGCTGCAGGTCGACGCGGGCGTTCTCGTTGAGCCACCAGCCGTAGAAGAGGTAGCCCCAGGAGAGCGCCAGTACGGTAAAAGCTGCGGCGCGCGCGCGAGCAGGTCGGCGCCTCAGCCACCAGCCGGCCAGCAGCCCGGCCACGAGCAGCCCCGAGTAGATGGGGTCGATGATGCCCACGGAGTTGAGCGCGAAGCGCTGCCGCGAGAAGGGGGCGAAGAGTTGCGTGCCGTAGGTGGTGAAGACGTCGATCAGGGGGTGGGTGAAGAGAGCGAGCGTCATGAGCCCCATCCAGGCCGATCGCAGCGCGGGGTCGCCGGGCGATCCCTTCGTGCTCTGCCCGTCCTTGCGCGCGTAGTGGCGCCAGATCAACCAGCCCAGGAAGGGGCCCAGCACGGGTCCGAACCAGAGGGCGTGGGTGGTACCGCGGTGGTGGACCCACTCGCCGAAGGGCTCGGTGGCGAGTCCCGCGAAGACGTCGAGATCCGGCAGCAGCCCCCCGATCGCGCCCCATACCAGGGCCCGGCGTCCGAGCTTGTGGGAGAAGCCAGCCTGGCCGACGACGGCGCCGAGCAGAGCCTGGGTTGCAGTGTCCATGCGCGGGCCTCCGAAGCAGCGGCGCCGCGCCGCCGCAGGCCTCGCCCAGACCCTATGGATCCACGGCCCCTACGCGCAACCGCCTTCCCTTCGAATAGCCCAAGACGGCTTCCCCGGACGTCTCCCGATCCGCGCGAGTGCGCGGGCATCGTCTTTGCGTCGGGGCGCAGGTGTTTTTATCCTCGGCGCGCCCCCAGCCCAAGGAAGCCATCACGGGCTCTCCAGGGCGTCGATACCGGGCGGAAACGAGGAAAAGCACATGGAAGAAGCCGGGATCGAGGACGTCGAGAACCAGGCGTCGCGGCTCACGGAGCTGGTCGCTGAACTCTCCAAGGTGTTGGTGGGTCAAGAGGCCATGGTGAGCCGGCTGCTGATCGGTCTGCTGTGTCGTGGCCACGTCCTGCTCGAGGGGGTCCCCGGACTTGCCAAGACGCTCACCGTGCGACTGCTCGCCCAGGCGGTGGATACGGGCTTTTCGCGCATCCAGTTCACGCCCGACATGCTCCCCGCCGACGTGATCGGTACGCAGGTCTTCAACCCGCGGGATGCCACCTATAGCGTGAAGAAGGGCCCGATCTTCTCGAACCTCGTGCTCGCGGACGAGATCAACCGCGCGCCCGCCAAGGTGCAAGCGGCGCTCCTCGAGGCCATGCAGGAGCGACAGGTCTCGATCGGCGACACCAGCTATCCCCTCGAGGATCCCTTCCTGGTACTGGCAACGCAGAACCCCATCGAACAGGAGGGCACCTACCCGCTCCCAGAGGCACAGCTGGACCGCTTCATGTTGAAGGTACGCGTCGGCTACCCGAGCAAGGAGGAGGAGCGCCGCATCGTGGAGCGCATGGCCGGTGGGCAGGCCCAGCCCGAGATGCACGCGGTGCTCGGTGTGGCGGAGATCCGAACGCTGCGGACTGCGGTGGAACGCGTCTTCATCGACGACAAGATCAAGCACTACGTGGTGGATCTCGTGCACGCCACGCGCGATCCCGAGGGGGCGGGCGTGGCCGATCTCGAAGGCATGATCGAGCTGGGGGCGAGTCCTCGCGCCTCCATCTACCTGACCCTGGCCGCCAAGGCCCACGCCTTCCTGCAGGGTCGGAGTTACGCGACCCCCCACGACGTAAAGAACGTGGCGCCGGACGTGCTGCGTCACCGCCTGGCGCTCAGCTACGAGGCGGAGGCGGAAGGACGCACGCCGGACGACGTCATCGAGCGGATTCTGGTGGGTGTGCTGGTCCCGTAGCCCGGGAGACACGGAGTCTCGACAATGATCGCACGCGAGATCCTGCAGCGCGTACGCGAGATCCAGGTGCGTACCGGGCGCCAGGTCGCCGACGTGTTGGCGGGAGAGTACGTGTCGGTCTTCAAGGGGCGAGGCGTCGAGTTCGACGAAGTGCGCCCCTACATCCCCGGCGACGACGTGCGCAGTATCGACTGGAACGTCACAGCGCGCACCGGGGAGCCCTTCGTCAAGCGCTACGTCGAGGAGCGCCAGCTCACCTTGATGCTGGTAGCCGACGTCTCGGCCTCCCAGGATTTCGGATCAGGGCAGCGTTCGAAGCGTGAGACCGCGGCGGAGCTCTGCGCGTTGCTCGCCTTCTCGGCCATCCGAAACGACGACGTGGTGGGCTTGCTGCTCTTCCACTCGGGCATCGAGCAGTACATCCCGCCCCGCAAGGGCCAGAAGCACGCGCTGCGGGTGGTGCGCGAGGTGCTGGCCCACGGCGAAGAGGACCCCGCGACGCCGGCGCGCGCGGGCGGAGGCTGGGGGGCGCTCGCGGGCTGGCTGGGCGGCGGTTTCCGCCGGGCGCGATCGCCGCGGGAGGGGACGGACGTGGCCCGGGCCATGGAGTTCCTGCTGGGCGTCACGCATCGCCGGAGCATCTGTTTCGTGGTGAGCGATTTCCAGGACGAGGATTTCGAGGCGGCGCTGGCTGCCGCCAACCAGCGCCACGACGTCATCGCCGTCCACGTGGAAGACCCCTGTGAGAGCCGCCTGCCCTCTCTGGGGCTGGTTTCGCTGCGAGACGGCGAGACGGGCCGCAAGCAGTTGGTGGACACGGCCTCGTCGGCCTTTCGAAAGCGGGTCGAAGAGGCGAACGCCGAGCGGCGCCGCGCGCTCGAGCACCGGCTGCGCGCGTTGGGTGTCGACTACGTGTACGTGGACGCGAGTGCCTCGGTGGTGGATCCCCTGGTCCGTTTCTTCCGCATGCGCGATCGCAGGAGCCGGCGATGAAGTGGCTGCTGTCCGCGATCGTGCTGACCCTGGCGCCCGCAGCGGTGGCAGAGGAGGAAATCCTGTCTCGCTCGAAGAGTGGCCCGCTGTCGGTGACGCTGAGGCTCGCGCCCGCCCAGCCCGTGATCGGGGACCGGGTCCGGCTCTCGATCGAGGCGCGCGCCGAGCCCGGCGTGGAGGTCTTGATGCCCTCCTTCGGCGAGGCCCTGGACCGCTACCGGGTGGTGTCCTTTACGCCCTCCGAGGAGGTCGATGACCAGGGCAATACCCTGGCGCGACAGCGCTATACCCTGGAGCCCTCCCGATCTGGGCCCCAGTCGATTCCCCCGCTGCTCGTGGAGTTCGTGGATCGCAGGCCAGGTCGCACGCAGGCTCCGGAGGATCAGGACGCCTACGAGTTGCTCACGGAGCGCATCGACTTCGAAGTCTCCTCGGTCCTGCCCGAGGACGCAGAACTGGAGCTGCGGCCTGCCCTCGGCCCCTTGGCGCCCCGGGAGGTCCCGGGTGCTGCGCTCTGGCCCTGGATGGCGGCGGGTGCCGTGCTGCTGGCCCTCGCCGCGCCCTTCGCGCTCCGCACGCTGCGGGGCCGGCTCGCGCAACGGCGCGCGCTTTCTGCCTATGACGTGGCCCGGGGAGAGCTCGACGCCCTGCTCTACGGCGAGCGGCCGGATCCTGCCAACATGGGCCGCTTCTTCGTGCGACTCTCCGACGTGATCCGACGCTACCTGGAGGACCGCTTCGGGTTGCGCTCGCCGGAACTCACCACCGAGGAGTTCCTGCTGGAACTTGCCCGTTCGCCGGATCTCTACGCTCAGCACCGGGATCTGCTGACGGCCTTCCTCACGCGTGCCGACCTGGTGAAGTTCGCCAACTTCGTGCCCGACGAGAGCGGTGTGCAGGAATCCATCGAGTCCGCCCAACTCTTTCTCGAGGATACCCGGGAGGTGGCGGGTGCCTGAGATCTCGGGGGGCTTCGAGCTGCGCGATCCGCTCTTCCTGCTGGCGGGGCTGCTCGCGCCGCTGCTCTTCTTGCTGGCAGCCAGGTCCGTGGGCGCCGTCCGCTACTCCAGCGTTGCTCCCCTTGGTGCGGCTCCGCGCTCGTGGCGGGTGCGTCTCGCGCACCTCCCGGCGTTGCTGCTGGCCGCGTGCGTGCTGGTGCTCGCGGTGGCCCTGGCGGGACCGCGTACCGGGGACGCGACCAGCGTGGTGGAGCGGGAGGGCATCGCCATCGCCATGGTGGTGGACCGATCCAGCTCCATGCAGGCCAGGGACTTCGTGCGGGGAGACGCCAGCGTGAGCCGCCTGGACGCCGTCAAACGCGTATTCGACGACTTCGTCTCGCGTCCTGGCCGGAGCGGAGACCTGATCGGTCTGGTGGCTTTCGCGCGCTACGCGGACGGCGTCTGCCCACTCACGACGGACCGCGGCAATCTGCTGGCGATCCTCGACCAGGTGGAGACCGCCACTCAGCGCTCCGAGGACGGCACCGCCATCGGGGACGGCCTGGCGCTCGCGGTGGAGCGTCTGCGTGGCCAGCAGGCGCTGTCGAAAGTCGCGATCCTGCTCAGCGACGGCGTGGACAACGCTGGCGTGATTTCCCCCCTGCAAGCCGCGGAACTGGCGGCCTCCCATGGCGTGCGCGTCTACACCATCGGGGCGGGCCGCACCGGCTACGCGCCCTTCCCCGTGCAGACGCGGGGGGGAAGGACCGTGCTGCAGCGCGCCTACGTGGAGATGGACGAGCGCACGTTGCAGCGCATCGCGGCCAGCAGCGGCGGGCGCTACTTCGAAGCTGGAGACGCGGAGGCCCTGGCCGAGGTGATCGACGAGATCGATCGCCTGGAACGCTCGGAGATCACGGAGGTCCGCTACCTCGAGTACCGCCACCACCACGTGGTGCTGGTGGCCTCGGCGCTGGGGCTGCTCGGCGTCAGCGTTCTGCTCTCGGCGAGCTGGCTGCGGCGGCTGCCGTGAGCGAGTTCCGCTTCGCGGAGCCGGGTTTTGTACACGTCCTGTGGATCGTGCTGGCATTGGCGCTGATACTCGTCGCGCTCGAGCGGCGCAGTGGTGGTGCGCTGGGCCGGCTGGTGGGGCCTTCGCTCCGCGCTCGCCTCGTGGAGGGGCCCGCGAACTGGCGGCGCTTCGCGCGTATCGGGCTGCTGGCGCTGTCCGCCGCCTGCCTGGTGCTGGCGCTGATGCGTCCACAGTGGGGTCTGCGCCACGTGGCCACGCCTCGTGTCGGTGCGGAGATCATGATCGCGCTGGACGTGTCGCGCTCCATGCTTGCCGAGGACGTGGCGCCCAACCGGCTGGAGCGCGCGAAAGCCGAGATCGTGGACCTGCTCGCGCACCTCCGCGGCGACCAGGTGGGCTTGATCGCCTTTGCGGGCCGAGCCAGCGTACTCTCGCCGCTCACTCCCGATTTCTCCTTCCTGCGCCTGGTGCTGGATGGCGCGGGCCCGCGCAGCGCGGGGCGCGGCGGCACGCGCCTCGAGGAGCCGATCCGCAAGGCGATCGAGGGCTTCGGCGAGCCCAGCGGAGCATCGCGCGTGCTGTTGCTCATCACCGACGGCGAGGACCACGGCTCCTTCCCACTCGATGCCGCTGCAGACGCCGCGGAGGCCGGCGTGACGGTGATCGCGATCGGCTTCGGGGACGAGGCGGGCAGCGAGATCCGGGTCACCGACGCGCGCACGGGGGCGAGCGAGTTGCTGCGGGACGCGGACGGCCGCCCGGTGACGAGCCGACTGGACGGGGTCCTGCTGCGCGACATCGCGCTGGCGACCGGCGGCGCCTACGTGCCGGCGGGCACTGGGGTATTGGATCTCGAGTCCATCTACCGCGAGCACATCGCGGGCCTCACCCGCGGCTCGCTGGATCCCCGCGGACGCAGCCTGCGCGAGGAGGCCTACGCGTGGTGCGTGCTGGCCGCGCTGGTGCTGCTCTTTGCCGGGGTTGCCGTCGTCTCGGGGCCGGCTGTGGTGGCGCTGGCCCTGGTGCTCTTCCTCTGGCTTCCCGCGCCCACCGCAGGGGCGGCAGAGGCGGAGCTTTCCGGGGAGGTTTCCGAGGAGGCAGCCGGCGCCCCCGCGCCGCGGGCCCTGGAGACGCCCCGCGAGCGGTACAACCGCGGGGTCGAGGCGTTGCAGGCCGGGGACTTCGAGGAGGCCGAGCGCTGGCTCGCCGAGGCGCGCAGCACCGGTGGCGACGATCTCGAGTTGCGCTTCCGCGCCAGCTACGACCTGGGCTTTGCGGCCGTGCAGGGTGCGGGGCGCCTGGAGGCCGAGGCTCCCGGGGAGGCCCTCGACAGCTTGCACCGCGGCGCGGACTGGTTTCGGGAGGCGGTTTCGCTTCGACCCGAGAACGAGGCGGCACGCGCGAACCTCGAAGTGGCACTTCGTCGCGCCCTGCTGCTCGCGGATCGCCTCGCTCGCGAGCGGGAAGGAGGCCTCGAGCAGGAGCTGCAGGCTCTCGCGCAGCGTCAGCGTGAGATCGCGGCTTCCGTGGTGGGGTTGCAGGTGCGCGAAGAGCGGGAGCAGGAGATGCTCTCGAGCGAACGCTTGCGCCGGGAGTACCGCGAGCTGGCGACTTCTGAACGCACCCTGCTCGCGGAGGCGGACCAGTTGGCGGCTCGCCTCGGCGAGGAGTGGGATGCGCTGAAGGCCCGGCCCGAGGAGGAGTTGGGGCCCGAGGATGCGGCGCGCGGTGCCCAGCTGGCCGGCGTGCTCCATTATCTGCACCGGGCGCGAGAGCGCATGGGGCAGACCCGCAGCCAACTCCGCAAGCGCCAGGGCGAGCGCGCCTATCGGCGCAGTGCCGCGGCGTTGGGGGAGTTGCTACGTGCGCTCGACCAGTTGATGGATCCGCTTCGCGTGCTGGACGCGCTCCTGCGAGACCAGCACGGGCTGTCTGAGAGGACACGCGTGAGTGTCGAAGCCGGAGATCGGGCGGGGGGCGAGGGGTTGCTGCCCGCCCCGCTCGCCACCAAATCCCTGGCGGAGGCGCAGACCAGCGTGGCGGAACGAATCGGAGAATTACACCTTCGGATGCGCGCAGGTCTCGACGCCGAAAGCGAGCCCCCAGCCGGTGATTCCGAGGCGGAGGCGCTGTGGGCCGCGATCGAGCGTGCAGCCCCCCTGGTTTCTCGCGCCCGCGATCGCTGCCGGGACGCGACCGCAGCGCTGCAGGCCCGTACGTCCGCTGAGGCAGTTCCGTTGCAGCGCGAAGCCTTGCAGGCGCTCGCGGATGCGCGCGAGTTGTTCCTGGACCTGCGAGGCCTCGTGGAGGCCACCTACGCGGCCCAGGTGCTGATTGAGAGCCTGCTGGTGGGGCAGGAGGAGGCGCTGTTGCACGAGGCGCGGCCCGCCTTGGCCGAGGCGCAGCGTAGTAACCTCGCGCGCGGCGAGCGTCTCGCGGAACTCCTGGCGCGCGAACGCGAAGCCGCGGCGGCCGCGGCCGCCGGGGAGGAGCCGGCAGCTGGGGCGGAGACGGATCTCGAGCGCCTGGATCTGGCTGCGAGGCTGCTGCCCCTGGCGGTCGGCGCCATGCGCGACGCCCACGACATTATGGACGCCGAAGCGGCGCCAACGGACTACGCGCCGGCGCGGTCGGCCGCCCGTGACGCTCGGGAGCGGCTGGCCACGCTGCGCCGCCTCTTCTTCAGTATCGTCGAGCACGTGCGAGAGGCCGCGGAGCGCCAGCTGGCCCTGGCGGACCGCAGCCGGGACGCTGAGGCCCTGTGGAGCCGCGGAGACGCCGAGGGGAGTGAGCGCGTCGGGGAACTGGCGGCCGCGCAGGCGTCGCTCGCCGACCGCACGTTGATCCTCGCGAACGAAATCGGCGAACAGTCCGCGGAGGCGCTGCGTGCCGAGGACCCGGCGGCAGAGGAGAGCGCGACTCGCTTGCGCGAGGCCGCCGAGCAGATCCTGCTCGCCGAGGGAGCCATGCGGGGAGCCCATGACGCCCTGACCCGGGAGCCCGCGGCCTTTCCAGAGGTTGCATCCGGTCAGCAGGCGGCGCTCTCCTCCTTGGCCCGGGCGCTGGCGCTCCTGGAACCCCCGCAGCAAGAAGAGCAGGGAGACTCCGGCTCGCAGCCCGAGGAGGGATCTCCGGGCTCGGATGCCGCGGCGCAGCAGCAGCAGGCTCCTTCCCAGGCGGGTTCGGATCCCGCGCAACTCCTGCAGGGCGTACGCGACCGGGAGGCGCAGCGGCGGCGCGAACGCGCCGAGGCAGCTTCGGGTTCGGAGGCGACCGTGGAGAAGGACTGGTGAGACGAGGGCTGCTTCGGGGCTTGGCGCTTGCGGGCTGCCTGTGCGTGCTCGGACCGGCGATCCGAGCGCAGACGGCGCGCCTGCAGCTGGAGCGCGGTCCCTACTACGCGGGTGAATCGATGCGGCTACAGCTGAGCGTGGTGGGCTTCGACGACGTGCCCACCCCGAAACTCGACTTCGACCCGGTGGATGGCGCTCGGATCAACGTCACCGGGACGAGCCCCAGCGTCAGCGAATCCATCAACATCGTGAACGGCGAGATGAGCCGACGCCGCGAGGTCAAGCACGTCTTCGAGCTGCAACTGCTCGCGGAGCGCCCCGGACCGCTGCTCTTGCCCCCGATGCGCTTGACCCAAGGACGCAAGCGTGCGGAGAGCGCCCCGCTGCAGCTTCAGGTGCAGGCCCTCCCCACGCACTCGGAGATCAGCGTCGAACTGCGCCTTCCCGAGCGCCCCCTTTACGTGGGGGAGCGGGCCCCGGTCACGATCCGCATGCGGCTACCGGACAGCATGCAGCGGAACCTGGAGAGCTACACGCTGCGGGTGCCGCTCTTCGATGCGGGGGGTCGCTTCCATTTCATCGATTCCAGCGAGCCCGGGGACGTGCAGCTGCGGGTTGCGCTCGCCAGCGGAGAGCTCGCCCTGCCCGCGCAGGTCGCGGAGGAGCAGAGCCAGGGGCGTCGCTACATGGTGTTCAGTGCTGAGCGCACCTTGATCCCCCTCGAGGTGGGCCGCCAGCAGATTCCGGCCGCCAGTTTGACGGCCAGCGAAGGCGTTGCCTTCCAGCGAGATTTCTTTCGGGGCCGGAGGCCCACTCGTGTGCGCAAGTGGCGCGCCGCAGACCGCTTGCGCGAGCTGGTGGTGCGCCCCATACCACACGAGGGCCGACCGGCGAGCTTCGCGGGTTCGGTGGGCCGCGGTTTCACGCTCGAGGTCTCGGCGGACCGCAGCGTGGTGCAGGTCGGGGATCCCATCAGTCTCGCCCTGGTGCTGCGCGGTGAAGGCCTGGAGCGCGCCTCGTTGCCGCCACTCTCCGCCGAGGGCTTGCTGCCCCCCACGGACTTCCGCGTGCCTGCCGGCGAGTTGCCCGGGGAATTCGAGGGTGACGAGAAGCGTTTCAGTGCCCAGGTGCGCGTACTGGATGCAGGCGTCTCCGAGATCCCCGCGCTGGCCTTTTCCTGGTTCGACCCCACCCGCGAGCGTTTCGAGACCACCCATTCCCGGCCCATCGCGCTGTCGGTACGCGAAGCGAAACGGGTGGGCGCGGAGGCGGTGGAGCGCGCTCCCCAGGCGAAGGCGCCCGTACCCCCCGAGGAGCCGGCGGCCAGCCCGCTGGGATGGGGGAGTCACGCGGATCTCGCCATCGTGGCCGATGCCCGCCGCCTGCGCGGGGCGTCGGCTGGGGGGCGCCAGGTCTACCTGCAGACCACCCTCTACGGCGTGGGCCTGTTGCTGCTGGTCGCCGCCCTTCTCGATCGGCGCCGACGCGACCTGGATCCCAGGTTACGGGAGCGACGGCTGGCGCTGGACCGGGCGCGCCGTCGGCTGCGGGAGGCCGCGAATCGCGCGCCCGAAACCGCGCTGGAAGAGGTCGCCGACGCGCTGCGGCGGATGCGCGCGGAGTTGCCGGAGGTGCCTGCGCCCGAGATCGAGTCCTTCCTCGCCGAGTGTGACGCGCTGCGCTTCGCACCCGCGGCCGGCGGCGCGGACACGGAGCTGCTGGCGCGTGCCACGGCACTCGTCGCGGAGTTCTCGGAGCGCGCTCGATGAGGGGGATCACGGGATTGCTGCTGGGATTGTTGGCCACGTTTCCCGCCGAGGCTCCCGCGGAGACTCCGCTGCTCGAGCAAGCCGTGGAGACCTACGCGCGGGCGCTGGACACCGAGGAGCGCTCCGAGCGCCTGGCGACCTTCCGGAGTGCGGAGCGCATGTTCTCGAAGCTCGCGTTGCAGGGCTACGAGAGCGCGGATCTCTACGTGAATACCGGCAACGCGGCCCTGCAGGCGGAGCGACTCGGCGCCGCGGTGCTCGCCTACCGTCGCGCCCTGCTCGAAGACCCCGACCACCCGCGAGCCCTCCGCAACCTTGAGTACGCGCGTGGCCTGTTGCCGGAATGGTTGCCGCGGCCCGAGCCCGCGGGAATGCTGGACAGCTTCTTCTTCTGGCACGTCAGCCTGACACGCGCCGAGCGCGGGCTGGCGGCGGCGCTGTGTTTCTTCCTGGCCTGTACGTTGGCGGCGGCGGGCATCCGCTTCGGCCTGGGTCCGCTGCGCAACACCGCCCTGTTGCCGGGGCTCGTCTGGTTGGCGCTGGTCCTTTCGCTGATCTTCGATCCCGCGGCGGATGCCTCGAAGGAGGGCGTGGTCAGCGCCGAGGAGGTCACGTTACGCGTCGCAGACTCGCACCTCGCCGCGCCGGCCCTCCCGCACCCGCTTCCGGCCGGGGCCGAAGTGCGTGTGCTCGAGCGGCGCCCGCCGTGGCTGAGGGTTCGGCTGGCAAGCGGTCGCTCGGCCTGGTTGGCCATGGACTCCGTGACGATGCTGACCTCGTCCGATCTCGTGCCCGATTCCTAGGGTCGGCAGCCAGGGGCTCTGCGGCTGGGCTTGCAATCACCCGGAAGTTCTCCACCCTGTGCAGCCAAGCGGGGTAGCTGCGCGATGGATCTCGGACGGATCGAGCGGATCCCCAGCATCAAGGCGGTGATGACTCCCTTCCCCTATACGATCGGAGTGGAGGAATCGCTCTCCCGCGCCGAAGCCATCATGCGGGCACACGGTGTCCGACACGTTCCGGTGGAGGATGCGGGGCGCATCGTGGGGATCGTCAGCGACCAGGACCTCCGACGGGTGCCCGTGGCAGCAGCCGATCAGAGCGATTCCCGGGTAGGGGACTTCTGCATCACCGAGCCCTACGTGGCAGATCTCGAGACGCGGCTCGACGATGTGTTGATCCAGATGGTGCGACGCCGAGTGGCAGCCGCGTTGATCACCCGCGAGGGCAAGCTGGTCGGGATCTTTACCACCACGGACGCCTGCCAGGTACTCGCCGATGCCTTGCGCGCACGCTTCGCGCCGTCCGGCGGAGACAGCGCGGCCTAGGCGATGCAGGGCTTCCTCCTTCGCACCGCCGTCTGCTCCCTGGGGCTCTGGATTGCCAAGGGAATCGTCCCGAGCATGCAGATTGAATCGACCGCTACGCTGCTCTGGGCTGCGGTGCTGCTGGGTGTGGTCAACGCAATCGTGCGTCCCCTGGCCATCCTCTTCACGCTTCCCCTCACGGTGCTCACGCTAGGCCTGTTCCTGTGGGTGGTGAATGCCGCCATGCTCGGCCTGGTGGCCGTGCTGGTGGATGGATTTTCGCTGGGCGGTTTCTTCCCCGCGCTGGCGGCCTCGGCGATCGTGGGGATCACGGGTTGGATCGCGTCGCTCTACATCGGACCCCGGGGCAAGATGGAGGTCATCGTCCTCGATCGCCCGCGCTAGAGCTGGCGCGCCTCGGCATCGAAGCCGTCGAGACCTTGGAAGCGGTCGCTGTGGTGATCGGCGTCTCCGAAGAGGCCCTGTAGCACGCGCAGGCGCTTGAAGAAGAGACCCTCGTCCTGCTCGTCGGTGATCCCGATGCCCCCGTGGAGCTGGATCGCGTTCGATTGCACGAACCAGCCGCCCTGGGTGAGCTGGAACTTGGCGGCGGAGATCTCGGCAGCCCGCTCCTCGGGATCCTCGGCGTCCGCCTGGATGGCGGCGAGAATCATGCAGGATTTACAGAGTTCCACCTCGGCGAACATGTCGGCCGCCCGGTGCTGGAGAGCCTGAAAGGAGCCGATGGGAACGCCGAACTGCTCGCGCTGCTTGAGGTAGCTGACGGTGCGCTCGAAGAGTTCCTGGACGATGCCCTGTCCCTCCGCGCACGCGGCGGCGGCGGCCCGGTCGATCGCCCACTCGAGGGGGGCGAGGGCGGCGTCCGCGGGACCCAGCAGCCGGTCCGTGTCGACCTCCACGCCGTCGAGTTCGAGCCGGCCCGTGCGCTGCCCATCCATGCCGTTTACGCGGGTGATGGAGAGCCCCGGTGTGTCGGCGTCCAGTACGAAGAGCGAGAGCCCCGTGGCCTCCAGTTGGTCTCCGGAAGTTCGCGCCACCACCACGATGTGGTCGGCGGCATGGCCGTTCAGCACCCAGGTCTTCTCGCCGGAGAGGCGATAGGCGCCACCGCTGGCTTCGGCGCGGGTCAGGCAGTCGGCGAGGTCGTAGCGGCTCTGGCGCTCCGCGTAGGCGAGGGCGAGGCTGCTGCGCCCCTCGATCATGGGGAGCAGGAAGCGGTCGCGTTGCTCCTCGCTGCCGAGGCGCGAGATCAGGCCTCCCGCCAGCACTACGGAGGGAATGATGGGCTCGGGAACCAGGCCCCGGCCGAGTTGTTCGAGGATCAGCGCCAGATCCATGAAGCTCCCGCCGAAGCCGCCGTGCGCCTCGGGGAAGGGCACGGAGAGCCAGCCCATTTCTCCCATGCGGGCCCACATGGCGGGCTCCCAAGCGCGTTCCGTCTCCCGCATCTTGCGGAAGCGCTCGACCGTGGAGTCGTTCTGCACGAAACGCTGCACGGAGTCGACCAGGATCTGCTGCTCTTCGCTGAGCTCGAAGTTCACGACGCCTTCCTTGCCGGGGGCGCGCTGGGGAGCCCCAGGATCTGCTTGGCGATGACGTTGCGCTGCACCTCGTTGGAGCCTCCGTAGATGGTGGTGGCCCGCAGGTAGTTGAACTGGGAGGCCACGAAGCGCTCGCGCTCGGGAAGGGCTACCGGGTCGGAATCGATCCAGCCCAGGCTGTCGTGCCCCAGCGCATCCATGCAGAGTTCGGTGATCTCCTGGAAGATCTCCGTGCCCACGAGCTTGAGGATCGAACTCTCCGCACCCGGGGCCCGGCCGAGTTCGGCCGCTGCCAACGTCCTCAGGTTCACCATCGACACGGCCCGGTGTCGCATTTCCAGGCGCGCGATGCGGCGCCGGAAGGCCGGGTCGTCGAGCAGCGTGCCGCGCCCCACGGGCGTCTCGCGCGCGATTCGCTTGAGAGTCTGCAGCCAGCGCCCCGACTCCGATACGCCCCCGATGGCGGTCCGCTCGTGCCCCAGCAGGGCCTTCGCCATGGACCAGCCGCCGTTTTCCGGTCCCACCCGGTAGCGCTGCGGGACCCGGGCGTCCTTGAACCAGGTTTCGGAAAACGCATAAGTCCCGCCGGTGGTGAGGAAAGGCTTCACGGTGATGCCCGGCGTATTCTTCACGTCGGCCAGCAGGAAGGAGATGCCCTCCTGGCGTTTGCCTTCGGAACTCGTGCGGCAGAGCAGGAAGATCCAGTCCGCGTATTGCGCGTAGGTGGTCCACGTCTTCTGCCCATTGAGCACGTAGTCATCGCCGTCTTTTTCGGCGCGCAGCTGCAGGGCTGCCAGATCCGATCCCGCGTTGGGTTCCGAGTAGCCCTGACACCAGATTTCCTCGCCCGAGAGGATCGGGGGCAGGAAGCGTTGCTGCTGTTCCTCGCTGCCGTACTGGATGAGCAGCGGGCCCACCATGGTGAGGCCGAAGGGGGAGAGCGCGGGGGTGTTGGCGCGCAGCAATTCCTCCTGAAAGATGAAGCGCCGTGCGCTGTCCCAGCCCGGCCCCCCCACCTCCACGGGCCAGTCCGGGGCGACCCAGCCCTTCTCATGGAGGATCCGGTGCCAAGCCAAGCTCTCGGTGTTCTCGAAGACCGCTCCGTCATCGGCCTTGCGCTTCATCTCGTCGGGCATCGCGCCGGCGATCCACTCCCGCACCTCGTCTCGGAAGGCCAGCTGCTCGGAACTGAAGGACATGTCCATGGGGAACCTCCGCCGGACAGGGCGGTCCGGCGGAGGCGTGCCTGCCGACGGGACCTGCGCGGACATTGTCAGGATAACTCCGTGGTGGCCCAAAGGCAGCAAGCGACGCGCGCATCGGCGTGTCGATGCTGACCGTGGGTCACCTCGTGGCTGATCGCCGCCGCGTACTGCCCCCCGCCTCAGGGCGGATCCGACGGCGTGGTCGTTGCCGGGTCTCGTGGCGTTGCCAAGGGCTCTACTTCGAGCAGCATGCCGCGCACCGCCATCACGCGCACAGGAGTGTCGACCGGAAGCGGCGCAGCTTCCGGCGCACAGTGCGCGCGCCAGAGTTCCGGCCCTACGCGCACCCAGCCATCGGGAACGAGCGCGCTGCGCACGTTGCCGAGGGCGCCCACCAGTTGCTCGCCGACATCGGGGCTCACGTCTTCGTAGCCCACGCGCAGAATCGGATACAGCGCGAAGTCCTTGACGACCCAGAGCGCGAAGAGGCCCAGCGCCAACTCTGCGGAGAGCAGCGACGCGCGTGCCAGCAGCCACAGGAGCGCCGCGGCGAGCACCCAGCCCGGCGCTTCGAGCAGCAGGTAGCGCGTAAAGGTGCTGACGCGGCGTCTCTCGGAACGGGCTTCGACCCTTCGCGGCCCCGTGTTGCGCCTAGCGCTCGTAACACACCTCCAGGATCTCGAAGATCACGTCGCCGCGGGGACGCCGGACCCTCACTTCGTCCCCCTGTTGCCGGCCCAGCAGCGCACGACCCACGGGCGAATCCATGCTGATGCGCCCCTTTTCCACGTCGAACTCATCGGGCCCCACGATCTGGAAGCGGCTCTCCTCCCCCGACTCGTCGGCGACCCGTACCCAGGCCCCGAAGTAGGCGCGCCCGTCTCCCCGGTCCTCGGGATCGACGATGGCGACTTCTTCCAGGCGTCGGTTGAGAAACTCGAGCCGCGAGTCGATCTCGCGCAGTCGCTTCTTGCCGTAGATGTATTCGGCGTTCTCCGAGCGGTCTCCCTGGGCGGCGGCCTCAGAAACCTCGTTGGTCACCCGCGGGCGTTCTTCTCCCCACAGCCGGTCGTACTCCTCCTGCAACTCTCGTGCTCCGCTCGGTGTGATGTAGCGGGATCGGGGCGGGCGTGCGGTGGGTTCTCGAGACACGGTTTAGGGGCCCTGGGGCAGCCTATTCCTCGCTGATTTATGATCGGGCTGTTTCCCCGAGAGGTGACATTCGATGGAGCGGAGAGCTGCGCTGCTGTGGACACTGCTGGCGCTGGGCCTGGCGATGGCGGCTGCCGCGGAGACGGCAGAAAGGGAGCCGGATTGGGTGCTGCTGGCCACCACCACCAGTGTCCGGGACTCCGGGCTGCTCGACGAGCTGCTGCCCGTCTTCGAGGAGGGTAGCGGGATCCACGTCCGGGTGGTCGCAGTGGGAACGGGAGCGGCGCTGCGCATGGGCGGTCACGGCGACGCGGATCTGCTGCTCACCCACGCCCCGCCCGGCGAGGAAGCGTTGCTTGCGTCTGGTGCCGCGCTCTCCCGTCAGCCCTTCATGGAGAACCACTTCGTGCTGGTGGGGCCCCCGGAGGATCCCGCCGATGTGCGAGGTGCCGACTCTCCCGAGGAGGCCTATCGCCGAATCGCACGCTCGGGAAGCCCCTACGTGAGCCGCGCCGACGACTCCGGGACCCACCGCCGCGAGCAGGCGCTACTGCGCGCAGCGGGCCTGCCCGAGGACGCTTCCTTCCCGGACATGGTGCGTACCGGCGCCAGCATGGGGATCACGCTGCAGGTGGCTGGCGAGCGTCGCGCCTACGCGCTCTCGGACATCGGGACCTTCCTGGCCTTCGAGCAGCGTAGCGGGCTCCAGGTGCTTTCGTCCCCGGCGCCTGGCCTGCGCAACGTCTACTCCCTGCTCCCGGTCTCTCCGCAGCGCTTTCCAGGTCGCATTCACGCGCAAGCCGCAGAGCGCCTGGCCGCCTTCTTCCTGACGCCCCAGACCCAGCGGCGAATCGCCGCCTACGGGCGGAAGCGCTACGGCCGGCCGCTCTTCCGGCCACTTCGGGCTGGCCCCGCCCCGTGACAGAGCTCGGTGTCATGGAGGTCGTCGCGATCACCGCGCGCACGCTGGCGGTCTGTGGTGCAGCCCTGCTCGTGGCACTGGTGCTGGGGTTGCCGCTGGGCATCTTCCTGGGGCGGCGCCGTTTCGGGGGCTCGCGAGCGATGGTCGCGTTGGTGAACTCCGGCATGGGGGCCCCGCCGGTCGTGGTGGGGCTGGGCGTGGCGCTGTTGCTGTGGCGCAGCGGTCCATTGGGCGCGCTGGGTCTCATGTACAGCCCCAAGGCCATGGTGCTCGCGCAGATCGTGATCGCCCTGCCGCTGGTGGTGGGCATCACGCTGGCGGCGGCGGGCGCGCTGGACGACGACTGGGAGTTGCAGGTGCAGACCCTGGGCATTCCGCGGCGCTGGCGTTGGTGGTTGCTGGTGCGCGAGATCCGCCTGGGACTGCTGGCGGCGGTGATCGCGGCACTGGGGGGAATTCTCTCCGAGGTCGGCGCGGTGATGATGGTGGGTGGCAACCTCGAGGGTGAGACGCGTGTGCTCACCACGTCCATCCTCATGTACACACAGATGGGCGACTTCGAGGCCGCCATGGGCCTGGCTGTCGTGCTGCTGGGGCTCACACTGCTGCTCGCGGGCCTGCTCACCGCGCTTCAGCAGGGCGGACGCACGTGAGCGGAGAGGTGGCACTGGCGGCCCGGGCGCTGCGCGTGGAGCGGCGCGCGCGCGATGCGAGCTTCACGCTCGTGGTGGAGGAGTTGTCACTGCGGGCCGGCGAGGCGTTGGCGGTGCTCGGGCCCAACGGGGCCGGCAAGAGCACGCTGTTGCGCGCGCTGGCAGGGCTCGACGTGCCCGCTGCCGGGCGCGTGGACTGCCGCGCCACGGGTCCGGTCACCATGGTCTTCCAGCGACCCGCTGCCTTTGCGGGCTCCGCGTTGCACAACGTGGGCGCCGCGTTGCTGGGCCGGGGTCTGTCCGGCAAGGAGTTGCGGGAGCGTTCCCGCCAGGCGCTCGACCGTTTCGGGGTGGCCCACCTCGCGGAGCGCCGCGCCGTCACGCTCTCCGGCGGCGAGATGCGCAGGCTGGCACTGGCTCGCGCCTTCGTGCTGGCGCCCTCGGTGCTGTTGCTCGACGAGCCCTTCGATGATCTCGACGCTGCAGGCCAGGCGACCCTGTCCCTGGATCTGCGTCGCGTCATCGAGGAGACCGCGGTGGCGGTGGCGGTGGTGACCCATGATCTGCGGCGGGCGATGTTGTTGGCAGATCGCGTGGCGGTGCTGCTCGAGGGACGCCTCGCGCAGCTGGGCCCATGCGAGGAAGTGCTCGAGAGGCCGCGTGACCCCGCGGTGGCGCGGGTGGTGGGCATGACGAACCTGGTGCGCGGTCGCGTGCTCCCCCCGCGCAGCGCCGATCTCGCCTTGGTGGAGGTGAGCGGTGCCCAAGAGTTGCCCTGCCGGACGCGCCTGCCCGTGGGAAGCGAGGTCTGGGTGGGAATCCGCCCCGAGCATCTGAAGATCGACGTGGGCCGCGGCGAGGTCGACCCGGTGGGCAAGGCCGTGGTGGAACACGTCGTGAGCGACGGCGTGGCGGCCAGCGTCAGCCTGGAGTGGGGCGGCGTCCAGCTGCAGACGCATCTGCTCGCCGGCAGAGGGCTCGCGCGCAGCCTGGCCCGGGGCGAAGCGGTCTCGCTCTCGGTGAGCCCCGACCACGTTCACGTGATGCCCGCGGACTCGTAGCGAGGCTCCGGGTCTCCCTCAGCCCCCCGTGGTGAGGTTGCGCAGGATGCTGCGGGTCGCCGGAGAACGGTTGAGAGTATAGAAGTGGACACCCGGTGCCTCGCGCGCGAGCAGTTCCTGGCACTGTGCGGTCGCCCAGGCGACCCCC
This sequence comes from Myxococcales bacterium, assembly GCA_013215615.1. GTDB lineage: Bacteria > Myxococcota_A > UBA9160 > UBA9160 > SMWR01 > JABSQX01. The sequence goes on from JABSQX010000005.1 coordinate 33,920, forward strand.
ACCTCGCGCAGCGCCCTGCGGTCGTCCTCGACTTCCTCGAGCGCCTCGGACAGGGCCTCTGGGATGCGGTTTCCATTCATCGCGGCCATGCGCCGGATGCCCTTCAGGCTGGTGACGGGCATGATGCCGGGAACGATGGGGACCTCGATGCCCGCATCTCGCGCACGCTCCACGTACCGGAAGTAGTCCGCGTTGTCGAAGAAGAGTTGGGTGACCAGGAAGCGACAACCCGCCTCCACCTTGCCCCGGGCGTGGCGCATCTCGCTCTCCCAGTCCGGCGACTCCGGGTGTCGTTCGGGGTGCGCGGCGCCGCCGATCGCGAAGCCGAAGGGCTGCGCGAAGGCGGCCAGCTCCGAGGCGTGGTGGAAGTCGTGGGTTGCGTGGGGATCGGCCTCTGCGGGCAGGTCGCCTCTCAGGGTGAGCACGTTCTCGATGCCCTGCTCGCGCATTCCCGACAGGATCTCGCTGAGCTGATCGCGCGTGTAGCCCACCGTGACCAGGTGGGCCATGGCCTCGACATCGAGTTCGCGCTTGATGCGAGCCACCAACGCGAAGGTGAGCGGGCGTCGCTCCATGTCACCCGGGCAGGTGACCGAGACGAAGTCCGGTTCGAGGCCCGCCAGTTCGGAGATGGTCTCGAAGAGCGCCTGGGCGGCCTCCGCGCTCTGGGGAGGGAAGAACTCGAAGGAGAAGACAGGGCGTTTGCGGGCGTAGAGTTCGGGAATTCGCACGTTGCTCTCGCTCTACAGTATATCGGGGCCGTCGGTCCCGCCCCTGAGACTCGCGACGGGCGGTTTGCGGCCATGCGCCTGCGATGAGCGCACACGGGGGTACACTTGCCACCTCACGGTACGAGGCGTCCATGTCGCCCAGCTCCCCCCTGTCCCTGTTGTCCTGTTCCTGGCCCTTCCTGTAGCCGGGCTCGACGCGGAGACGCTGCGCGAGCGCAAGCTGGTGGAGATCCTGACCGTGGATCCCAGTGTCCTGGAACTCGAGGAGGTGGAGCGATGAGTCGAGTGAACCGACGCTGGCTGCTCGCGCAGCGGCCGGTGGGAATGGTCGAGGCGGGGGATTTCCGCTTCGATGAGGAACCCTGTCCCGAACCCGCCGAGGGCGAGGTGTTGGTGCGCGTGTGCTGGTTGGCCTTCGACCCCGCGATGCGCGGCTGGATGGAGGATCGCGAGAGCTACATGCCGCCCGTGGGCATCGGTGAAGTGATGCGAGGCGGTGGGGTGGCGGAAGTGGTGGCCTCCCGGCACCCCGATTACGCGGAGGGGGAACTCGTCCAGGGTCTCTTTGGCTGGCAGGAGTACGCGTTGATGCGCGGCCCGGGTCTCCAGGGGCTTTCACGGGTACCGCGCGACATGCCCCCCACGCTCGTACTCTCGGTGCTGGGGATCACCGGTCTCACGGCCTGGTTCGGTCTCTACGACATCGGCCAGCCCGAAGCGGGCGAGACGGTGGTGGTCTCCGGTGCGGCGGGGGCGACTGGCTCGGTGGCCGCACAACTCGCCCGGCTCAGCGGCTGCCGGGTGATCGGAATCGCCGGGGGACCCCGAAAGTGTGCCTGGCTACGCGACGAGGCGGGCCTCGACGACGTGGTGGACTACAAGGCGGAAAACGTGGGCGCGCGGCTCCGAGCGCTCTGCCCCCAGGGCATCGACGTCTACTTCGACAACGTGGGAGGCGAGATCCTCGACGCCGCGCTGGCCCGGCTGGCCTTGCGCGCCCGGGTGGTGATGTGTGGCGGTATCTCGGGTTACAACGAGAAGGAACCGCCCGCAGGGCCGCGAAACCTGATGAACATCGTCATCCAGCGTGCGCGCATGCAGGGCTTCATCGTGCTCGACTATGCGCCGCGTTTCCCCGAGGCGTTGGGGGAGTTGGCGGGGCACGTGCGCGAGGGCCGCATCGCCTACCTGGAGGACATCCAGCAGGGCATCGAGAATGCCCCGCGCACCTTCCTGAGACTCTTCGACGGTTCGAACTTCGGCAAGCAGCTATTGGAGCTGGCGCCTCCCGGCAGCTGAGGGCGCCGAGCCCGCTTCAGGCCGCGAAGATCTGGGCGGGCCCGCTGGCGAGCCGCTCGAGGCGAAGGGGATCCGGCTCGACACCCAGGCCGGGCGCCTCGGGGAGCGCGCGCAGCCCCTCCTGCGGCTCCGCGATCGTCGCGAGGTCGTCGGCGAAGAGTTGCTGGCCGCCCAGCCCCGCCGCGTGCTCGGAAGAGCGGAGTGCGGCGGCAAGCTGCAGGGCGGCGGCATCGCCGATCGCCGAGTCGAGAAAGCCCGTGACCACCACATGAACCCCCGCCCGCCGGGCCTCGTCGGCGAGCCGCTGCGCGGCTCGCAGGCCGCCCAGGGCGGCGGGTTTCAAGATCAGGAGATCCGCCGCGTGATGCGCGAGTACGGCCGGGGCGCCACCCGCGTGACACAGTGCCTCGTCGGCGGCCACGGGTACCGGCGAATCGGAGCGCAGGCGCGCCAGGCTCTCGATGGCCCGCGCGGCGACCGGTTGCTCGACGAACTCGGGCAAGCTGGGAGCGAGGCGGCGCAGGGCCTCCCGGGCGGTGGCTTCCTCCCAGCCTCCGTTGGCATCTAGTCGAAGCGCACAATCGTCGCCCAGGGCGTCGCGCATGCGCTCCACACGGGCGACGTCGCGGTCGACGCTGGTGGCCGCGATCTTGAGTTTCAGCGTCCGGTAGCCCGCGTCCGCGGCCTGTCGCGCGGCGCTCGCTACCTCGCGGGGGGTCTTCGCGGCCAGCAGGGCGCTCACCGCCACGGGTTCCCGGGAACAGGGTGCCAGCAACTCGCAGACGGAAATGTTCCGGCTGCGCGCGGCCAGATCGTGGAACGCGCTGTCCAGTGCGGCGCGGGCGCTGGGGGCCCGGCCGGTTGCGCGCTCGGCCAGGGCCAGGTTGGTCTCGAGGTCTTTGGCATCGAGGCCGAGGAGCGCGGGAAGCGCTGCCGCCAACGCGGCCCGCGATTCCGCGAGACTCTCCAGCCCGAAGCCCGGCAGCGGCATGGCCTCGCCGTAGCCCCGTAGCTCGCCTCTCCCGCGGAGTTCCACGAGCAGGCCCTCGCGTACGCGCGTGACGCCCCGTGCGGTTTCGAGCGGCCACTGCATGGGCAGCCGGAAGGGTGTGAGGGAGGCGCGGACGATGGACATCTCAGGGCCGGAGGAGAATGCCGACGGCCAGCAGCAGGGAGAAGATCAGGCAGTGCTGGGCGCTGCGGGCCAGGGCTGCGTTCATGGCGGGACCGTCGCTGTGGACGCGCAGCGCGCCCAGCAGTCGCAACGCGAGGGGCAGGCCGAGCAGGGGAAGGAGGGCGCCGGTGCCGGCGCCCTGGAGCCACAGGAGCGGCAACGTGGCATAGGAGATGAAGAGCAGCGCCGCGTACTCGGCGCGGCTGGCCCGGTGTCCCCAGCGAACGGCCAGCGTGCGCTTGCCACTCTGCCGATCCTCGTCCACGTCGCGCAGGTTGTTGACCACCAGCACGGCAGCGGCCAGCGCGCCCACTGGCACCGAGGCCAGCAGCGCCTGGCGGGGCACCTCCCCGCTTTGCACGAAACAGCTGCCGCAGACCGCCACCCCGCCGAAGAAGACGAAGACCGTGAGTTCTCCCAGCCCGTGGTAGCCGAGGGGCCAGGGTCCGCCCGTGTAGGCGAGGCCCGCCGCGATGGCGAGCAGGCCCGCCAAGGCGATGGGCCAGCCGGCCAGCGCCACCAGGTAGAGGCCCAGCAGCGCCGCCGCGCCGAAGGCAAGCGCGCTGGCAACGCGCATCCGCGCCGCGCTCACCCAGCCCATCTGCACTGCCCGCGGCGGACCGATCCGCGCCTCGGTGTCGGCGCCGCGTTCCGCGTCGAAGACGTCGTTCGCGTAGTTGGCGCCCACCTGCAGGGTGAGGGCGCCCAGTCCGGCCGCCAGCGCCGCACCCGCGTGCAGCCCGCTCGTCTGCTCGGCGATGGCGCTTCCCACCAGCACGGGTGCCAGCGCGAGCGGTAGCGTGCGGGGTCGGGCGGCGAGCCACCAGAGTTGCGCGCCGCGGGGCGGCTGCGGGAGCTTCGGCGCAGTTTCTAGCGATGCCACGATTCCCGCCCGCGAGTGCTTTGGTCACGCCCTCGCGGGGCGGGAGGCGCGCTCCGATGCATTGCGTCGCGCGGAGCCGTGCCGGCGCTCGCGAAGTGATCCAGGGACACCGTGAGCAGGGCGGCGGGGTTCTCGAGGTGGACCGCATGTCCCGCGCGGGGGACGCAGTGGACGCGGCCCTGGGGCAGGCTTTGCGCGAGTTCATGCGCGATGCGCCGAAACTTCTCGTCCTCCTCGCCCACCACGAGAGCCACGGGACAGGCGATCGCTGCCAGGGTGTCGTGGAGGGGAGGCTGGGCGCCGCTCCCCATGCCGCGCAGCGAGTTCGCAAGGCCGTGGGCGCTGTTCGCGAGTCGCTCCTCTCGCGTCTGCGCGCGTGCATCGGGGTCGAGACGGCGCATCTGGGAGGCGAAGAGAGGCTGGGAGAGCCAGGCATCCACGAAGGCGGTCACGCCCTGCTCCTCGATGCGCTGGGCGAGTGCTTCGTCGCTGCGCACGCGCTCGGCGCGCGCCTCGGGCTGCGCGATGCCCGCACTCGCGGAGACCAGCATCGCCGAGCGGATGCGCTCCGGGGCTCGGACGAGCAGGGACAGCGCCACCCTCCCGCCCATCGAGTAGCCGAGGACGCCCACGGGGCCGGTCTCGAGTGCGTCGAGCAGCGAGCAGAGCTGCTCGATGCAGCGCTCCATCCGGTAGGGGGCCAGATCGAGGGGGGCGTCGCTGCCGCCGTGTCCCACCAGGTCCGGGACGATCACCCGATGCGTGCGGGCGAGTCCCCCGGCCAGTTCGTTCAGGCTGCGCGCCGATCCCGTGAAGCCGTGAAGGAGCAGCAGCGGCGGGCCGCTTCCGCGTTCGTGGACGCAGAGCTCGACGCCCCCCAGCGTCTCGATTCGGCGTCGGGAAGCTGTGCTCACCCCTCGTCCTCTCGCCACGCGGAGCCCACCTCCGCGACCAGGGCGCGGAAGGTCTCGACGTTGCGTTCCCGGTTCACGGGAACGTGCAGGACTTCCAGGCCGGTCGCGTCCGCGCTCTCCTCGAGACAGCCGCGCAGCTGGGCACGGGTCTCGACCCGGGTGTAGTGGGCACCCGCGGCGCGGGCGGTGGCTTCGAGATCGAGCGCCGGCGGCGTGAGGAAGAGTTCATCGAAGGCGACGCGCTCCCCGTATTCGGCGATGGGGAGGAAGGAGAAGATGCCGCCACCGCCGTTGTCGATGACCACCACGCGCAGGGAGAGCCCCAACCTACGCGCCGCAAAGAGTCCCGACAGGTCGTGGGCCAGCGCGACGTCGCCGACGAGCAGCGTGACCGGCCCCACCCCCGCGGCTGCGGCACCCAGGGCGCTGGAAATCATGCCGTCGATGCCCGCGGCTCCCCGATTGCTGAGCACGCGCAGCCTGCGCGGCGAGGTCGGCAGAAAGGCATCGAGATCTCGCACGGGCATGCTGTTGGAGACGTAGAGGAGCGCGTCTTCCGGGAGCACGGCCGCCACGTCGCGCACCAGCTGGGGTTCGAGCAGCTCCGAGTCGGCTTCGATGCGCCGGGACAGCGCCGCAGCGGCCCGCGCCTCGGCGGAGAGGAAGGCGCGCAGCCAGGCCGAATCCATCCGCGCAGGCGACAGGGCGGCGGCCAGGGATCGGCACACGAGAGCGGGATCTGCGGAGATCACGCGCGAGGCCAGGTGCGTGGGGTCGTGCCAGCTTCCGTCTGGGTCCACCCGCAGGAATTCTGCCGGGGGTTGGGCGTCGAGCCAGCCGCGCAGCGCCTTGCTGGTCGGCGCGTCCCCGAAGTGGATCACGCAGGAGGGAGCGTGTTCGGCGGCGAAGACCTCGTCGCGCACCAGCAGGTCCGCGGTGCTCACCAGCGGCGCGTCCTTCGCGTGGGGGCCGCCGCGCAGCGAGGAGAGTCCGTCGGCCAGCAGCGGCCAGCCGGCGGCGCGCGCAAGGGCCGAGATGCTCTCGCCGAACTCCGCTTCCGCGTCCATCGGGCCGCAGAGCACGACGCCGCGCGGATGCTCGTGCACGCAGTCGCGCAGCGCCTCGAGGTCCCGCGCGTCCGGGCTGCGGGTCGCTCGGCTGACCTCCACGTAGGTCTTCGCAGCGCGCCCCACGGCGCCCAGGGGATCTCGCTGCGCCAAGTCCTCGCTGCAATCCCCGGGGACGACCCGCGGGTCGAGGGGCTCTCGGAAGGGCAGGTTCAAGTGCACGGGGCCCGCGGGAGGGCCCTGGGCGACCGCGAAGGCCCGGCCGGCGAGCGCGCGCGCGTAGCGCAGCAGCGAGGTCTCCGGTGTCGGCGCCTCGGCGAACCAGCGCACGTGGGAGCCGTAGAGTCGCGTCTGGTCGATGGTCTGTCCCGCCCCCCAGTCGCGCAGTTCGGGGGGTCGGTCCGCGCTGAGCACGAGCAACGGAACGCGCGCGTAGTGGGCCTCGATGACCGCGGGGTAGAAGTTGGCGGCGGCGGTCCCCGAGGTGCAGATCAGGGCCACCGGTCGGCGCGACGCCCGCGCCAGTCCCAGCGCGTGGAAGGCCGCGGAGCGTTCGTCGATGTGCACGCTGCGCCGCAGCCCGCCTTGTTGCGCGGCGGCGATGGCCAGGGGTGCCGAACGGGAGCCCGGCGAGATGCCGACATCGCGCAGGCCAGCTCGCACGAGTTCGGCGATCAGCGCTCCCGCGAAGGCCATGTTCCGGTTCGGGGGTTGGGGGGCCACGCTTCAAAGCTCCAGCAGCAGGTCCAGCAGGGCCCGCAGCTTGAGTCGGGTTTCTCGCAGCTCTGCTTCCGGCTTCGAGCCGGCGACGATGCCCGCCCCGGCGAAGAGTTTCGCCTCGCCTCCCCGCAGCAGTGCCGAGCGCAGGGCGGTGCAGAATTCGCCGTCACCCTGGGCGTCCACCACCCCCACGGCTCCCGCGTACCAGCCGCGTTCGAGGCCTTCGTGTTCGCGCAGCCAGCGAAGCGCGGATGCGCGTGGCGCACCGGCCACGGCGGCGGTGGGATGCAGGGACCCGGCCACTTCCAGCACGTGCCGCGGCTCGTCGAGCTGGCCCTCGACGGGGGTCTCCAGGTGGTGGATGCCTTCGAGTTTTCGCAGCCTCGGTGCTTCGGGGATCTCCAATTCGTCGCAGCAACGTTCCAGGCTCTCGCGAAGCGCGCGCACCACCACGGCGTGTTCCGCCTGATCCTTCTTGCTCTCCAACAACACGCGGCCGAGCCGATCGTCCTCTTCCGGGCTGCGGCCGCGCGGCGCGGAGCCCGCCAGCGCAGCACTCTCCAGTCGGCGGCCGGCCAGGCGGACCAGCAACTCCGGGCTGGCCCCCAGGAAATTCGCCTCGTTCCGTCCCAACGCGAAGATCGTGCAGGAGGGATGCGCACCGCGGAGTGCCTCGAGCAGTGGCGCGAGATGCCAGCTTCGCGGCTGACGCAGGCGCAGCGATCGGGCCACCACCACCTTCTCGATCTCTCCGGCCGCGATCTCTTCGAGCGCAGCTTCGACTCGCTGTTCGTAGTCCGCGTGGCTGCGCTCCGACCGGGCGTGGTATTCGCCGATCTGCGAGTCGGGGTCCACGGGCGCAGCGGATCGCTCGTCCAGGCACAGCGCGAGTTCCTCGCCGAGTCTAGTGCGCACGGTTTCCGCGCTGTCGTCGGCGTTCACCGCGCAGCTCACGCTGCACCAGTTCCCGTCGGGCGTCGAGACGCGCATCCGCGTCGGCAGCACCAGGCGCGCGGCGGAGAAGTCCGCCCACTCAGGGCTCGAGGGCGAGTCCTCCGAGAACCCGAAGCCCCCCACCAACAGCGGCCCCGCGCTGGCAGGGGCCGCGTCTCCCGCGAGATGCAGGTCGCGGTAGAGGGCGCGCGCGCCTTCGGCCAGTTGGGGGAAGCGCTTCGGCCCCTCGCCCTCCAGGGCCTGCGCGCAGCCGGCAGCCACCAGGCACCGCCCTTCTCCAGGACGCTCCCAGTAGAAGCGATCCGCTGCCTCGCCCAGGGCGAGGGGCGCGACACGCCGTGGCAGGGCGACGCGGACCGCCGCCCACTGTCGGCGGCCCCGCCGCGTCGCGGCGTCGAGGGCGCGCGCGGCGGCGGATCGCAGGTGATGCTCGGCGCGAACACTCACCCGCGCACCGCCTGCAGGATCTGGGCGGCGCCGAGCAGCAGGCGCGTCTTCCTGATTTCCNGGAAACCCGACTTCTCGAGCAGCGCGCGCAGTTCCCCGGCTTCGGGCAGGTAGGCGGTGGATTGAGGGAGGTACGCGTAGGCGGCCCGGTCCGAGAGCCAGCCGCCGACGCGCGGTACCACGCGGTCGAAGTAGAGGCCGTGGGCGGCGCGAATCCATGCGGTATCCGGACGATCGACCTCGACGAGCGCGATGCGGCCCCCGGGTTCGAGAACGCGGGCCATCTCGCGGAGCACATCGGGGAGGCTCGCGAAGTTGCGCAGCGCGAAGCCGCAGACCAGGGCCGTCGCCCAGGCGCTACGGAAGGGCAGGGCCGCAGCGTCTGCCTGCACGAAGCGCGCATCCACTCCCCGGGCCACTGCGCGGCGGAGCATCTGCCCCGCGAAGTCGGCACCGATCACGTGGGCGCCCCGTGCGGCAGCGCGCTCGGCGAGGTCGCCGGTCCCACAGGCCAGGTCGATGAGCCGGTCGCCCGGGCCCACCGCGATTCCTGCGAGAGCCTGGCTTCGCCAGCGCTGGTCGAGTCCCAGCGTGAGCAACCGGTTCATGCGGTCGTAGCGAGGCGCGATGCGGTCGAACATGCGGCGCACCGCCTCGCGCTTCTCGACGGGTTCGGGAAGAGCGCTCAGCGCCACGATACGTCCACCTCGAGGTGCGCGGCCTCGGTGGCGTGCAAAGCGGCCTGCAGGGCCGCGGAGTCTTCCTTGCCCTCGAGGCGTCCCAGGGCCCGGGTCACCAGCGTGCGCTGAAAATGCAACGCCACCAGACGCGTCACCAGGGGCAGCAGTGTCTCGAAGGTGCGCGCGATGGCGCGGTCGTCCCCCGCTGCTGGGCCCGCCTTGCGCACGTGATCGTCGAAGAGATCGATGCCGCGGTCGCAGACCTCGTGGACCTGCTGGGCGTGCCCGGCCGCTACCTCGAGAAGGGTTTGCAGGGGAAACCCCGAGTCCAGCAAGGCCAGGCCCGCGCGCGCCATCTCGACGTCGGCTTCGCTGTAGCGCTCCTGCCCGTCCACGTGGAGCGGGCGCAGCAGGCCGGCCTCCACTGCGGCCCGGATCATCCCGGCTGGCAGACCGGTTTCGGCGGCGAGTTCCTCGCCCGAAAGCGTGCGCTCGCCCACCGTCTTCTCGAGCAGCGCGCTCAGCAAGGCCTCGCCCTCCCCGGGATCGGCTTCGGCGAGCACGACCTGGATCTGCTCCAGTTTGAAACCCTGCTGTTGGAGGTCCCGGATGCGGCGCAGGCGAGCCAGGTGCTGGTCGTCGTAGATCGCGACCCGGCCCTGCTTGCGGGGCGCGGTGAGCAGGCCGCGGCCCTGGTAGAAGCGCACGGTGTCCACTCGCACGCCACCGGCCCGAGCCAGTTCTTCCACCCGATACTCCACTCATTTATTCTAAGAGTAATTACTCGTAAAGTCAAAGTCGGCCGGGCAGGCTTGGCGTGCGGGCCGCGCGCTTCGCTACCTCATGGCTGCCATGGCGTCGCCTCTTCCCCGAACTCCCCGAGGCGCTGCGCGCACGGGCCTGCTGGCTGCCGGCGCGTCGCTGGGTCTACTGGCGGCAGCGGCGGGCCTGATGGGCGGGGGCCCGCAGGTGGGCGGGGACCTGCCCGAGGGCGCGGTGGCCTCGGTGAACGGCGAGGTCCTGCGTGCGGACGAATACCAGCGCGCATTGGAGGCCTTGGCGAGCGATCGCCGCGAGCCCCTGGGCCCCGAGGAGCGGCGCCACGTACTGGACCGCCTGATCGACGAGGAGTTGCTCGTGCAGCGGGGCCTCGAGCTGGGACTGGCGCGCCACGACCGCCGCGTGCGCGGGGACATCGTGGCGGCCGTCATCCAGTCCATCGTCGCCCAGTCCGAGAGCGATCCGCCCGACGAGGCAGAGATCGAGCGCTTCTACCAGGAGCAGCGCGACTACTTTGCGCGCAGCGGGCGCTTTCGGGTGCGACGGCTCTTCGTGCGGGGCGACCCGAAGGGCGATGGGCAGGCGGCACGGGCCCGGGCCGAGCGGGCCGCGGAAGGACTGGCGGCCGGAGCGCCCTTCGAGCGGATGGTCGACGAACTGGGCGACGAGCCCGTGGCGCCTCTGCCCGACGCGCTCTTGCCCGCCCAGAAGTTGCGCGAGTACCTGGGGCCCAGCGCTACGCGGCGGGCCATGAGCCTCGGGGTGGGAGGGGTGAGCGAGCCGCTGCCCTCCGGATCGGGTTGGCAGGTCTTGCAGCTGGTGGATCGGGAAGCCGGCTTCGTGCCGCCGCTCGCCGATCTGCGCGAGGAGGTACGTGCCGAGTTGCTCCGCCGCAGGGGCGACTCGGCGCTGCGCGACTACCTGGATGCATTGCGGGAGCGAGCGGATCTGCGCTTGGCCCCGGAGTCACCGTGAGACGCCGCGTCGCCGCACTCTGCGTGCTGGGGCTGGCTAGCGCGATGCTGGCGACCACCACCGGGGCCCACACCCGCAGCACCTCCTACTCGAGCTGGTCGCTGTCGCCCGACGGCGCCGTCGTGCAGGGGCGCGTCTCGCTCCTCGACCTGTCGCGTCTGGCCTTCGATCCGGAGCTCGATGCTGGCTCGGGGGGGCGCGCGGCCCGCTACATCGCCGAGCGTCTGAGCCTGGAGCGCGGCGGTCTGCCGTGTACGTTGGCGGAACTCCCGGTGGCGCTTCCCGCCGCCGAGGGCTGGCTGCGCTTTCGTTGGCGCGTGGAGTGCGAGGCCAGCGGCCCGGCACGTCTGCGGAGCCGCCTGCTGCTGGACGTGGCCCCCTCCCACCTGCACTTCGCGCGCATCGAGGGCGAGGCGTCGGGCGTCCTCGAGCGAGTGCTCACCGAGGCCGAACCGAGCTGGGAGCTACCGGCCGAAGGGGCAGCGGTCGACGCGAACGTCCAGGGCACCGACCTCGCGGGCTACGTCGAACTCGGGGTCGAGCACATCCTCACGGGTTGGGATCACCTGGCCTTCCTGGTCGCGCTGCTGTTGTTGGCGCGCAGCCTGGGCGAGGTGGCGGCTCTCGTCACGGCCTTCACGGTGGCGCACAGTGTGACGCTCGGGCTCGCGGTGCTCGGCGTGGTGCGCCCCGAGGCCGCCGCCGTGGAGGCGCTGATCGGTTTCTCGATCGCGTTGGTGGCTGCGGAGAACGGCTGGCTGCTGGCGGGTCGGGGTCGCGGGGTGCCGTTGGCGGTGACGGGTTCGCTGCTGCTGCTCGCGCTCTGCTCGGTACTCGGCGTGGGGGTCGTCTCCGCGCTGACGCTGGGCGGCCTGGCGCTCTTCTCCGCCTGTCATTTCGCGCTGCTCGATCGCGCCCGTCGGCCGGCTCGCCTGCGGGCAGCGGTCGCTTTCGCCTTTGGCCTCGTGCACGGTTTCGGATTCGCGGGAGTGCTCGCCGAGATGGCACTGCCCACCGGCCGCCTGGTTCCCGCGCTCTTTGGCTTCAACCTCGGCGTGGAACTCGGCCAGTTGGGGATCGTCGCGCTGGTCTGGCCGCTACTGATGCTGCTGGCCCGACTGGGAGAGGGAGGCCCTCATCGGGCGGTCTCCGAGTGGGGCTCCGCGACGGTCTGCGGGCTGGGAACCTACTGGTTCTTCCTGCGCGCGCTGGGGTGAATCGCGCCATGCCGGTAAGGACTTCGCCCGGTACCGGCAGCGGCGTGGCGGTCGCGTAGGGCGCTCCAGATCTCCCACGCAAGGCGCGTGGTATCCTCTAGATCTGCGGGGAGAACCTGGAGCGTCTGGCTGGTGGTGATTCGAAGTGGCGCGATTCTCGGTGCAGTCCTACTCGCCGCGTGCGTGCTGTCCGCGCCCTCTCACGCGGCCCTGGGCGTCTTCGAAGACCCCGCGCCCCTCGCCGCGAAAGGGGGCTTCCAGCCCGACGAAGTGGTGGTGCGCGTGCACGGCAAGGCGGCGCTTGCCATGGCGGGTGTGCGGGCGGGACGCTCATCGGCTTCCCTGCTCCCTGCTTCGATTCGACACGCTTCCGTGCTGTATGTGCGCCCCGCGTTCGCCGCCCGGGCAACGCCGCCCCGGTCTCCCGCGACTCGCGTGCCAACGGCTGCCCTACAGGCCCTGCGGGATGTCTTCGTGCTGGAACTGGAGCCGGGCAGCGACGTCCTCGCGCTGGCCGCAGAACTCGACGCCCGCCCCGAGATCGTCTACGCGGAGCCCAACGTCCTGTACCGCGTGAATCTGCCGCTGCCGCCGGCGCCCGCCGAGGTCGACGACCCCTTCGTGTCCGGGGACGGGCGAAACTGGACGGAGGGGAGCTGGGGCCAGTCCTTTCCGGATCTCTGGGGGCTGCGCTCGCTGCGGGCGCTCGAGAGCTGGGAGCGCTTCGACCTCGACGGGAACGGGGAGTTCGGGCCAGGGGAGCGTCGGCCCGGGGAGGGCGTGTTGGTAGCGGTGGTGGACACCGGCGTGGATTTCCGTCACCCGGACCTGGCCGGTGCGATCTGGCAGAATCCGGGTGAGATCCCCGACAACGGCATCGACGATGACGCGAACGGCTTCGTGGACGATGTGCAGGGCTGGGATTTCGACGGCCGGGACGCCATCGCGGAGGACGCATCCGGCCACGGCACGCACGTGGCCGCCATCATTGCGGCGCGCACGGGCGACGCCTTCGGCATCGCGGGCGTGGCCCCCTGGTCGCAGATCCTCCCGGTCAAGGGACTCGCGGACAACGGATCCGGAAACTCCGTCGTGCTCGCCAACGCGGTGCGCTACGCGGCGGACAACGGTGCCCAGATCATCTCGAACTCCTGGGGAGGGGGTTCCGCGTCGAGCGTGGTCGCTGCGTCCTTCGCGTACGCGCGTTCGCGGGGTGTGCTGCTGGTGGCGTCGGCGGGGAATTCCGTGGCGAACGTGGAGGGTATTACGCCCGCCAGTCTGCCCGGCGTGATCGCGGTGGCCGCTCTCGCGCCCGATCACCACGCGGCTTCCTTCACCAACTTCGGCGAGCGCGTGGACATCAGCGCCCCGGGCGTGGAGATCCTTTCTGCCTCGGCGGGGGCGGGCGACAACCGCTTGGCAGCCGCCCGGCCCGAGAAGGTGGTGGGTGCGGAGCACCTGCGCCTCGACGGCACCAGCATGGCGGCTCCCCAGGTTTCCGGAGCGCTGGCGGTCTTGAGGAGTGGCTTCCCCGCGGAGTCCCCCGAGGCGAGTGTGGGGCGTCTGCTGGCTGCCGCGGCCCCGCTGGAGGATCCCGACCCGGAACTCGACGGTCAGCTGGGATTCGGGCGCGTGGATCTGCTGGCCGCCCTGGAAGCGCTCCCCCAGCCGCTGGTCGAGGTCGTGGAGTGGCGGGTCGATTCTCTCCAGCCCGGCGGCCGCAGCGAGGTGGTGGTGGTTCTCCGCAACCGCTGGCAGGGGGTGACGGGCCTCGAGGCGCTGCTGTCGGTCTCCGACCCGGGAGCTTCCATCACGCAGGGACGGGTCTTCCTGGGCGACCTCGAGGGCGGAGCGGAGATTTCCAACACGGAGGCGCCCTTCGTGCTCGAAGTCGATGCCTCGGTGGACTTCGGGGTCTCCCTGCAACTCGAGTTGCAACTCCATGGGGATTCGGGCTTCGCGCGGAGCTTCCAGACGTGGCGCCCCGTGAGCTTCTTTCGAGACCTGGGTGCATCCACGGGGCTCCCGCTCTCCGGGGACCCGCTCCCGAACCGCGCCGATTTCGCGGACTACGACGGGGACGGACGCAGCGACCTCCAATACGTGACCCAGAGCTTCGCCCAACTCTTCCGCCAGTCCGATCCGGGGCGTTTCGAGAACGCGAGCTTCTCGTCCGGGCTCTTTGCCGTGGGTCGCGGTCTCTCCCAGGGTCTCTTCTTCGACAGCGACGATGACGGTGATCTCGATGCCTTCATCGGTAGCGTGACCGACGAGACACCCAGCCGCTTCTTTCGAAACGTCGGGGCGGGCTTCTACGAGGATCAGAGCGAGGTCCTGGGGGCGGGTCCGCTGCGTTCCTTTTCCGCCGTGGCGCTCGACTACGACCTCGACGGTGTCACCGATTTCTTCGGGGCTGCGAACGGCGACTTCCTGGAGGACGCCCCGCGTCGCGAGGCCAGCTTCCTGTTGCGCGGGGATGGAGCGGGGGGCTTCGAGGAGGTCACCGCAACGACTTGCCTGCCCGACACCCTGAGCATGGTGAACGGACAGACCCTGACGCTCGACTACGACGGCGACGGAGACGCGGATATCGCCCAGGTTTCGGGCAGTTCGCCGCTCGCGATGTATCGGAACGACTCCGACGGTCGCTTCACGGACGTGAGCCGCAAACTGGGCCTGCGCCGCAGCCTGCGCGAGGAGGTGCGCTGCCAGGTCCAGGTGCGTCTGGGTGGGGAGTTCTGCGACCGGGTCGCGGGTCGGGCGTTGGCGGCAGGAGACTACGATGCGGACGGGGATATCGACCTCTTCGTGACGGGCCGCGCGGCGGGAGCTTCGCGGCTGTCGACCCTCTACCGGAACGAGAGAGGGCGGCGCTTCGTGGACGTCAGCGCGGCGTCCGGCGACCTCGCGGAGAGCACCGGCGCCACGCACTGGGGGACCGCCTTCTTCGACTTCGACAACGACGGAGATCTCGATCTTTACCGCACCGACAGCCGCTCGGGTCGCGGCGCCGCCTACACCTTGTATCGCAACCAGGGCGGTGGGCGTTTCGAGGCGGCGAACCGGGAGGCCTTTCCACGCTTCCCGCTGGGGTTGTCGCCGCAGGGCGGCGTGGCGGCCATCGGTGACTACGACGCTGACGGTGCACTCGACATCTTCGCCGCGGCGAGCATTCTCTTCGGCCCCGCGCGCAGTGCCTTCCTGCAGAACCTGGGCGCGCGCCGCAATCACTGGCTTCGCGTGCGCCTGGTGGGCACAGCCAGCGCGCGAGACGCCTTCGGAGCGCGGGTGACGCTCGAGACCGATCTCGGCACACAGCTGCGCGAGGTCCACCACTCACCCCTCGAGACTCAGCCCCTTCACTTCGGTCTGGGCGCGGAAACGGAGATCGATTCGCTGGAGGTGCGCTGGCCCAGTGGCCTGGTGCAGGAGCTGCGCGACGTTCGGCCCGACCAGCTGCTCACCATCGAGGAGCCCGCGCAGTGTCTGGGCGGCCGGCGCGGGAAGCGCGAATGCCGGCGCGTGGACTTCGAGGAGCGGCCGGATCCTCCCCGGCGTCCGCGGGTTCCCCGCTGGGTGCGCGAGCAGCTCGAAAAGGACTTCATCTGCGAACGCGAGGTGGAGGCCCTTCGCATCACCCGCCGGGTCTGCGGCGAGCTCGCCCGGGAGTGCCTGCGCGGGGCGGGCGTGCCGGTGACGCGCAGAATGCTGCGCCGGGGCTGGCGACATCTCCCGCCGGAGCGGCTCGAGTGCGTACTGCCCTACACGAGCACCGTGGGATGCGAGGAGACCCCCCGGGCCGAGTTGCTCGATGTCTGCGACTGCTTCGACCTGCCCGAGGAGGAAGAGGAGGCGCTTCCCGGCGAAGAGGGCGAGGGCCTTCTTTCCGGCGTCTCCGCGCCGGCGAGGGATCGGGGCCGCGCGATCCGCTAGGAGGATCCGCGGGCGCGCGCCGGCGGCAGATCGGTGACGGTGCCCGCCGCGACCTGGGCCGCCAACCCGACGGTTTCCGAGAGCGTCGGGTGCGCGTGGATGGTGAGCGCGATGTCCTGGGCATCCGCGCCGAGTTCGAGGGCCAGCGTCGCCTCGGCGATCAGCTCGCCTGCGTTGGGGCCCACCATGCCGGCGCCCAACAGTCGCCCGTCCCGCTTGTCGAAGATCAGCTTGGTGAGCCCCTCACTGCGGCCGATGCCCAGGGCCCGGCCGCTCGCCGACCAGGGGAAGCGCGCCACCTCCACCTCGAGCTTGCGCTCGCGGGCCTCGCTCTCGCGCAGCCCCGTCCAGGCGATCTCCGGATCCGTGTAGGCCACCGAGGGGATGGCGCGTGCGTCGGAGGCCGAGGGCAGGTCCGCGATCACCTCGGCGGCAACGGCGCCCTCGTGGGTGGCCTTGTGGGCGAGCATCGGTGCCCCGGCGACGTCCCCGATGGCGTAGATGTGGGAGACGTTGCTGCGCTGTTTCTCGTCCACCGGGATGAATCCCTGTTCGTCCACGTTGAGCCCGGCTCGCTCGGCGCCCAGCTGCTCACCGTTGGGCCGACGGCCCACCGCCACCAGCACCCGGTCGAAGTCCGCGCTCGCTGGCGCCCGCTCTCCCTCGAAGTAGACGCGAAGCGCGTCGGGTCGGGCTTCGATGCGAGCGACCTTCGTTTCGAGGTGGATGCCCGCGTAACGCTTGCCGATGTGACGCGCGAGCGGCTTGACGAGATCTGCGTCGGCTTCGGCGACCAGTTGTGCGAGCATCTCCACCACGCTCACCTGGCTGCCCAGGGCGTGGTAGACCGCGGCCATCTCGAGCCCGATGATGCCGCCGCCGACCACGAGCAGACGCTTTGCCTCACCGTCCACCTCCAGTGCCGAGGTGGAATCCAGCATCCGGGGGTCACCAACGGGGGAGCCGGGGATCTCCATGGGCCGGGAGCCCACCGCGACGATGGCGTGCTCGAAACGGATGGACCGGGAGCCCTCCTCGCTGGCTACCTCGAGGCTGTAGGGGCTGCTGAAGCTGCCGGTGCCGCGCACCACCTCGACCCCGCGGCGATTCGCGAGCTCCGCGAGCCCATCGGTCAGCTTCGCGACCACCGCGTCCTTGTGGGCGCGCAGTTTCGCGAAGTCGATGCGCGGCGCGTCGAAGACGACACCGTGCGCGGAGAGCGCGGCGGCCTCCTCCACGACCTCGGCCACGTGCAGGAGGGCCTTGGAGGGGATGCAGCCCACGTTGAGACAGACGCCCCCCAAGGTGGCCTCGCGCTCGACCAGCACCACGCGCTTGCCGAGATCGGCGGCGCGGAAGGCCGCCGTGTAGCCGCCCGGGCCGCCGCCCACCACCAGCACGTCGGCGGGCTCGGACTTCCCAGGGCGCTGGGGGTCCGTGGTCGCTTCCTCGGGGGCCACGCTAGAGGATCAACCTGCGCATGTCGGCCAGCAACTCGCCGAGGCGCGTGGTGAAGCGCGCGGCGTCCGCGCCGTCCACGACGCGATGGTCGTAGGAGAGCGAGAGGGGGAGGATGAGCCTCGCCACGAACTCTCCCTGCTGGTGGACGGGTCGCCACTCCATCCGGCCCACACCGAGGATCGCGACCTCCGGGTGGTTGACGATGGGGGTGAAGAAGGTGCCTCCGATGCCCCCCAGGCTCGAGATGCTGAAGCTGGCACCGCGCAGATCGCCGGGACGCAGCTTTCGATCGCGCGCCTTCTGGGAGATCTCCATCAGCTGTTCGGCGATCTCGTAGAGACCCTTCTGGTCGGCGTCGTGCACGACCGGCACCACCAGTCCGTTGGGCGTGTCGACCGCCACGCCGATGTGGAAGTAGCGCTTCAGGATCAGGTGCTCGCCGGTGTGGTCCAACGAGGCGTTGAACTGGGGGAACTCGCCGAGCACGTGCGCGCAGGCCTTGAGGACGAAGGGCAGGAAGGTGAGCTTGACGCCGCGCGCCTCCGCTTCGGGCTTCATCTGGTGTCGGAAGGCGTCCAGCTCGGTGACGTCCGCTTCGTCGAACTGCGTGACGTGGGGCACCGTCACCCAGCTGCGGTGCAGGTTGGCGGCCGAGAGCTTGCGGATGCGGTTCAAGGGTTGGGACTCGACGGGGCCGTAGGCGGAGAAGTCGAACTTCAGCGCCGCCGCGACCGCCACTCCCGCGATCGGGACGCCGCTGGCGGTCCCCTTCGCGATCATGCCCTTCACGTAGCCCTGCACGTCCTCCTTGAGGATGCGGCCCTTGGGACCGCTGCCGGGCACCAGGCGCAGATCCGCTCCGAGTTCGCGGGCGAGCCTGCGCACCGAGGGGCTCGCGTGCGCGGAGGCCTCGCCGGCCGGCACCAGCTCCGCGGCGGCGGGGATCACCTCGGTGCCCTCCTCGTCCGCGAGGGGCAACGTCGTGCGCGGGCGCTGGGGGGCTTCGGCGCCACGCGGTGCGGGCGGAGGAGTGGCCACGGACGGTGCCGCGGGGATCTCGGGGCTCGCTGCCGGGGAAGCGGCGGGCGCAGCCGCCTCGGCGGCACGTTCTCCGGCCTCGCTCTCGGCGGCCCCGGTCGGTGCCGTGTCATCGCTTTCGGGGCTTTGCGTCGTTCCGGCTTCCGCGACTTCGATCAGTGCGATCAGGTCGCCCTGGCTCAGTTTGTCGCCGACGGCGACCTTCAACTCCACGATCACGCCCGCCCAGGGCGAGGGGATCTCCATCGTGGCTTTGTCGCTCTCGAGCA
Source organism: Myxococcales bacterium (assembly GCA_013215615.1). Lineage (GTDB taxonomy): Bacteria > Myxococcota_A > UBA9160 > UBA9160 > SMWR01 > JABSQX01. Next base: position 52,462 of record JABSQX010000005.1, read on the forward strand.
CGATGAGCGAGGTCTCGGCGGCCACCTCGTCCCCCGCGGCGACCAGGATCTCGGCGACGTCGACGTCCTCGAAGTCGCCGACATCGGGTAGCCGGATCTCCTGGTGTTCCCCCATCCCGATCCTCCTCAGACCGTCACCGGGTTGGGTTTCTCGGGATCGATTCCGTATTTCTCGAGGGCCTTCGAGAGCGTCGAGCGCTCCAGGGCCCCCTGCTCGGACAGCGCTTCCAGCGCCGCCAGCGCCACGAAGTAGCGGTTGACCTCGAAGAAGTGCCGGAGGCGCTCGCGACGGTCCGATCGGCCATAGCCGTCCGTCCCCAGCACCGTGTAGCGGCCCGGAACGAAGCGGCGGATCTGCTCGGCGTGGGCGCGCACGTAGTCGCTGGCGGCCACGACAGGTCCCCCATCCTCTCGGAGGATGCCGCTCAGGTAGGGGATGCGCGCCGGCGCCTCGGGGTGCAGCCGGTTCCAGCGCTCCGCGTCGCTGCCTTCGCGGCAGAGTTCCGTGAAGCTCGTCACGCTGAAGACCTCCGAGGCCACGCCGAAGTCGTCGCGCAGCAGTTCGGCGGCGGCGAGGACTTCGCGCAGGATGCTGCCGCTGCCCAGCAACTGGACGCGTGGGCCGCCCTCCGCGTCCACCACCCGCAGTGGGTAGATGCCGCGTAGGATGCCTTCCCGCACGCCCTCGGGCAGCGCGGGCTGCGGGTAGTTCTCGTTGGTGACGGTCAGGTAGAAGAACACCCGCTCCTCTTCGGCGATCATGCGCCGCAGCCCATCGTGGATGATCACCGCCAGCTCGTACGCGTAGGCGGGATCGTAGGCCACGCAGTTGGGCACGGTGGCGGCCATCAGGTGGCTCTGGCCGTCCTGGTGCTGGAGACCCTCGCCTGCCAGCGTGGTGCGCCCGGACGTGCCGCCCATCAGGAAGCCGCGGGCCTGGGAATCTCCCGCCGCCCAGATCAGGTCGCCCACGCGCTGGAAGCCGAACATCGAGTAGAAGATGTAGAAGGGGATCATGTGGATCCCGTGGTTCGCGTAGGAGGTGCCGGCGGCGATGAAGGAGGCGAGGGCGCCGGCCTCGTTGATCCCCTCCTGGAGGATCTGCCCCTGCTTGTCCTCCCGGTAGTACATGACCTTGTCGTGATCCATGGGCTCGTAGAGCTGGCCTTCCGCGGCGTAGATGCCCAGCTGGCGGAACAGCCCCTCCATGCCGAAGGTCCGCGCCTCGTCGGCGACGATGGGCACGACGTGGGAGCCGATCCCGGACTCGCGACACAGCGCGGTGAGGACCCGAACGAAGGCCATGGTGGTGGAGATCTCCCGATCGCCCGATCCCTCCAGGATCGCTTCGAAACTTTCGAGGGGCGGAACCGTGAGCGGCTCTGCGGAACTCTGCCGCGCGGGCAGGTAGCCGCCCAGCGCCTGGCGGCGCTCGTGCATGTAGCGGGTCTCCGGGGAGTCGTCCGCGGGCCGGAAGAAGGGCGCCTCGGCGAGTCGATCGTCGGGGATGGGGACGCGGTAGCGATCGCGGAAGGCGCGCAGCGCGTCTTCGCCCATCTTCTTCTGCTGGTGGGTGATGTTCTGACCTTCGCCGGCCTCGCCCATCCCGTAGCCCTTCACCGTCTTGGCGAGGATCACGGTGGGCTGCCCCTCGTGCTGCGTGGCGGCCGCGTAGGCGGCGTAGATCTTCTGTGGGTCGTGGCCGCCCCGATCGAGCTGCCAGATGTCGTCGTCGGTCATGTTGGCGACCATCTCGCGAAGTTCCGGGTACTTGCCGAAGAAGTGATCCCGCGTGTAGCCGCCCCCGCGTACCTTGTAGTTCTGGTAGTCGCCGTCGACGGCTTCTTCCATGCGACGCACCAGCAGGCCGTCCCGGTCCTGGGCGAGCAGGCGATCCCAGCGCCCCCCCCAGATCACCTTCAGGACGTTCCAGCCGGCGCCTCGGAAGGTGCCCTCCAGCTCCTGGATGATCTTGCCGTTGCCGCGCACGGGCCCGTCGAGGCGTTGAAGGTTGCAGTTGATCACGAAGACCAGGTTGTCGAGCTTCTCCCGGGCCGCCAGCCCGATGGCGCCCAGCGCCTCGGGCTCGTCCATCTCGCCGTCGCCCATGAAGGCCCAGACCTTGCGCTGGCTCGCGTCGATGATTCCGCGATTGTGGAGGTAGTGCATCAAGCGAGCCTGGTAGATGGCCATGATGGGGCCGAGGCCCATGGAGACGGTGGGGAACTGCCAGAAGTCGGGCATCAACCAGGGGTGCGGGTAGGAGGGCAGGCCCGATTGGTCGATCTCCTGGCGGAAGGCGTTCAGTTGCTCCTCGCTGATCCGGCCCTCCAGGAAGGCGCGGGCATAGATGCCCGGCGAGGAGTGCCCCTGGACGTAGACGAGGTCCCCGCCGTGGTTGTCGCTGCGAGCGTGGAAGAAGTGGTTGAAGCCCACGTCGTAGAGGGTGGCGGCGCTCGCGAAGCTCGCGATGTGGCCGCCCAGTTCGGAGCTCAGCCTGTTGGCCTGCACGACCATGGCCATGGCGTTCCAGCGGATCATCGAGCGGATGCGATGCTCGAGGCCGGGCTCGCCTGGCATCTTGGCTTCCTCCTGGGGGTCGATGCTGTTCACGTAGGCGGTGGTGGCGCGGTAGGGGAGGTGGATGCGCGAACGTCGTGCTTTTTCGACGAGGGCCTCGATGAGGAAATGTGCACGGGTGGGCCCTTCCCGCTCGAGCGCGGACTCGAGGGCTTCGATCCACTCCCGGGTTTCCTCCGGGTCGATGTCGACCGGCCGGTCCGTCATGAATTCCGCCGAAGCCCTCCCTCTGCGCGTGCCCTGCGGAGTTCCTGGAAATCCCGGTCTGCGTGGTGCGAGGAGCGGGTCAGCGGCGAGGCTGCCACTCCCAGGAAGCCCCGCGCCAGGCCCTCTTCGCGGTAGACCTCGAACTCCGCGGGTTCCACGTAGCGCACCACCTCGGCGTGCCTGGGGCTGGGCCGCAGGTACTGGCCCACGGTGAGGAAGTCCACCTCTGCGGCGCGCAGGTCGTCCATCACGCCGAGCACCTCGCCTCGTGTTTCTCCGAGGCCCAGCATCAGGCCCGACTTGGTGAAGGCGCTGGGAAGCGCGCGCTTGGCACGGGCCAACAGGTCCACGGAGTGGCGGTAACTGGCTCCCGGGCGGATCTTTCGATAGCGGCGGGGCACCGTTTCCACGTTGTGGTTATAGACGTCGGGCCGAGCCGCGGCCACCACCGCGAGCGCCCCCGACTTGTTGCGAAAGTCCGGGGTCAGCACCTCGATGCTGGTGGCGGGACTCGCCGCNCGTACCGCCCCGATGCAGGCCGCGAAGTGGGAGGCACCGCCGTCGGCGAGATCGTCGCGGTCCACCGAGGTGATCACCACGTGTCGCAGCCCGAGTTCGGCGATCGCGGTCGCCAGGCGGGAGGGCTCGTCGGGGTCCACCGCATCGGGACGGCCGGTGTGGACGTTGCAGAACGCGCAGGCGCGCGTGCAGGTGCTCCCCAGGATCATCACGCTGGCGTGCCGTCGCGCCCAGCACTCGTGGAGGTTGGGGCAGGCGGCTTCCTCGCAGACCGTGTGGAGACGCAGGCGCTTTACCAACGCCCGGGTCTCCTGCAGTGCGGGGCTCTCCCGCAGCCGGATCTTGAGCCAGGGGGGCTTGCGCTCCCCACGCGGAAGGGGCTCGGGACCAAGGCTTTCGCCGGGAACTTCCACGCCCCGAGTGTCTCCCCGCTGTCGCTGGGCGTCAACGCCGGATGCGGCGAGCGGGCGCCCAAGCGGTTGAAATCGCGCCGATCAGTCGAAGAGGCCGGATTCGCGCAGGCGCAGGATTTCCGGCTCGGGGAGTTCCAGGATTTCCCGGAGCACACGGTCGCCGTGCTCGCCGAGCAGTGGTGCGCGGCCCCGCACGCCCCCGGGCCCCTGGCCCAGGCGCCAGGGGATCCCCGCGTAGCGGCGGAAGCCGACCTCGGGGTGGTCGTAGTGCTCGATGAATCCCCGCTCCAGCAGGTGGGGGTCTTCGACGAGGTCCTTCGCGGACATGGAGGGGAAGGAGGGCACGCCCGCCTGCTGGAGGGCACGGGTGGCCTGCCAGCGCTCCTGCCCCGTCGTCCAAGCGGAGATGCGCTCGTCGAGCGCCTCTTCGTTGCGCTTGCGCTCCCGCTCCGTCGCGAAGCGCGGATCCCCGGCCAACGCCGGGTCGACGATCTCGCAGAACGCCCGCCATTCCTGCTCGCTCGCGCAAGCGATACTGATCCAAGCGTCCTCTCCCGCGCAGCGGAAACACCCATGGGGCGCCATGGAGGCGTCGCGGTTGCCCCGGCGCGCGGCTTCGCGGCCGTTCATCGCGTAGTCGAGCCAACCCTCGGCCGCGCAGGCCGTCGTGGACTCCCAGAGCGAGACGTCGATGTGCTGGCCTCGTCCCGTCGTCTCGCGCTCGAGCAGTGCCGCCTGGATGGCGGTGGCGGCGGTGATGCCGGCCGTCGGGTCGCCCACGGAGAGCCCGAGTTCCCGGGGCGCGCCTCCCGGGTAGCCGGTCAGCGAGCTGAGGCCCGAGAGCGGGGAAATGGCCGGCCCGTAGCCCATGTACTGGCTGAGGGGCCCGGTGAGCCCGAAGCCCGTGATGCTCGCGTAGACGATGCGGGGATTGGCGTCGCGCAGCACCTCGTAGCCGATGCCCAGGCGCTCCATCACGCCCTTCGCGAAGTTTTCGAGCACCACGTCACAGTGACCCACCAAGGATTTCACGAGCGCGGGGGCCTCGGGGTGCCCGAGGTCGAGCTGCAGGCTCTGCTTGCCCTGGTTCCACTGGTTGAAGTACCCGGAGCGGTTGAGGCCGGGGGCGACGTCCTTCGGGAAGATCGCGAGTCGCCGGCCGAGGTCCGGGCGTTTGCCGCTCTCGATCTTGATCACCTCGGCGCCCAGGTGCGCGAGCTGCATGCCCGCGAAGGGCCCCGCCCAGACCCAGGAGAAGTCCGCCACACGAATTCCCTCGAGCGGAAGCTTCGGCGGTGTCGCCGCGGGGGTCGCCGGGGTCGTGGGTCGTGTCTCTTTCCAGAGTGCTTCGGCCTGTTGCTCGCCGAGCAGGGGGGCCGGGCTTCGCAGCTGCCAGGCGCCCTCCCGCAGTCGATACGGGGCGCCGGGTACGCTCAGCTTTCCCGCGCGGGGGTGCGTGGTCTCCGCGTGGAAGCCGCGCGCGCGCAAGTGCTCCGAGGCAGTGACCCCGGCCATGTCGAGTACGGGCGCGAAACAGATGCGCCGGCGCTGCCCCTCGTGGAAAAGATCCTCGACCTTGAAGCCGCCGATCCACTCCTGGACCAGGGGAACGAGGGCGTCGGCGTTCTTCCTGCGCTCGAGGACGCTCTCGAAGATTTCGAGCAGCGACCACTCCGGGCTCCCCATGAAATCCACCAGCCGCTCCCACTGGTCCTGCTCGATGACCGACAGGAAGATCAAGCCGTCCTGGCACTCGAAGATGCCCCAGGGATTCAACCCGCGGACGCCCAGCCGGGAGGAGACCATTTCCGCGTACGTGTAGGTGGGGATCGCCATNTCCAGGATGGCGGCCACGGATTCCTGGACCGAGACGTCGATGCATTCGCCGATTCCCGTGCGCCGCGCCCGGTACAGCGCGGCCAGGCTCGCGCAGGCTCCCGCCAGTGCGCCCTGGTAGTCGGCGAGGTGCCCGAAGCCCTTGAGGGGGGGAAGCGCCGGATCCTCGAGCGCACCCGGGCCGAGCCACCCCCAGCCGCCGGCGTGCGTGAGGTTGAGTTCCTCGGCACGGTAGTGGGCGTGCGGTCCGCTGTTCCCGAAAGGCGTGATCGAGCAGCTCACCAGGGAGGGCTTGCGGAGCAGGGGCTTGCGGCCGTCGATCCCCCAGCGCTCCGCGGCCGGGAGTTGGAGGTTGTGGATCAGCAGGTCGCTGACGTCGAGCAACCGCTCGAGGCTGGCACGGTCCGCCGCGGAATCCGGGTCGAGCACCACGCCCTGCTTGTTGGTATTGAGGTACAGGAAGAGGCCGCTGCACTCCGGGTCGGGGCGGTCTCCGGGAAAAGGGCCGCGCCGGCGCGCGCGGTCTCCGGCCGGGGTCTCCACCTTCACGACGTCCGCGCCCAGGTCGGCCATGAGCTTGGCCGCATAGGCGGCCTGTACCATCTCGCCCAGTTCCAGAACGCGTATGCCGTCGAGCATGCCCATGGCGTGGTGGCTTCTCCCGCTGCGGCGATTCTCCCAGGTCTCCGCCGTGTCTTCCAGTCTCGCGGATCCGGGCGCGGCGTGCTGGGGCCGAGTGTTCAGCCTGCACCGGGAGGCGCGTCGACCAGGATCCCCAGGGCTTCGAGTTCGTCGAGGTCGTCGTCGGCGAGGCCCGCCCAGGCGCGCAGCACCTCGCGGTTGTGCTCGCCGAGACGCGGTGCGGGTCGCCGGTGGCTCGCGGGCGTGTCACTCAGGCGAATCGCGCAGCCCGGCGCCGCGCGTCGTCCCGTCGCGGGGTGCGCGCCGTCGCACCAGAACGGCCCGGCGGCGAGCTGGGGATCCGCGAAGAGGTCACTCGCGTCACTCTGCGAGGCGGCGATCACGCCCACGGCCTGCAGGGCCTCCATGAGCTGGCGCGAAGTGTGCCCGCGCGTCCAGTCCGCGAGCCGCGCGTCGATTTCGTCGTGCCGTTCCACGCGCTCCGCGAAGCCCAGGCCCGCCCACTCGGCGCCCAGCTCCGCGCAGCCGCAGAGCGCCCACCAGGCGTCGTCGTCGGTGACGCTGATGGCGATCCACGCGTCGTCGCCGCGGCAGGGGTAGCAGCCCTGGGGCGCGCGCTGGGGGTGGCGGTTGCCGCGCCTCACCGGGTTCGCTCCTGCTCGTTGGGCTTCGATCAGTTCTTCGCCCAGCGCGCACAGAGTGGTCTCGAAGATCGAGACGTCCACGCGGCGCCCGCGTCGGTCGGGGTCGCTGTCGCGCTCCTGCAGGGCAAGCAGGGTTCCCGCGGCGGCCAACACGCCACTCAAGGGGTCCGCCCAGGAGACGCCGGCGCGGTAGGGCCCGGAATCCCGGTAGCCCATGCCCAGCGAGTGGCCGGCGGCGGCCTCCAGCATGGGGCCGTAGGCCGCCCAATCGCGTCGCCCCCCGCTGTCCCCAAAGCCGGAGATGGCCACGTGGCACAGGGAGGGGTTGCGGGCCTGCAGGGCCTCGAAGTCGAGGCCCAGTCCGGCCATCACCCGGGGCCGGAAGTTCTCGATCACGACGTCCACCTGCGCGATCAGGTCTTCGAAGACGCGTCGGGCCTCGGGGCGCCTCAGATCCAGCGTGATGCCCCGCCGGTTGCGCATCAGATCGTTGAAGGCGCCCAGCCGGTTCCACGGATCTTCGCCCGGATCGTCGCCGGGGAAGAGATGGCTCTGGGCCGCTAGCTCCGGCTCCACGCGGCCGCTGCCACGGGCGCCGGGAGATTCCACGAGCACCACGTCCGCGCCGAGGTCGGCGAGTTGACGGGCCGCCAGGGGGCCGGCCCAGATGCGCGTGAGGTCGAGGATGCGGATGCCCTGCAGGGGCCCATCCGCGCACTCCGAGGTTGCATGGGACGCGGTACCTCGCGGCGGCCCGGGCGCTGCCCGCGTCGCCGGCGGTGAGGTGTCGATACGAAAGGGCCGGCCGGGCTGGAGCAGGTCCGGGGCGCCCTCGACGCCTTGCCAGAATGCGCGCTCTCTTAGCGCGGGATCGCGTATCACTTCGAGCATCGGCGTCACCGGCCCGACCGCGGCCCCCGCGGCCTGGCCCAGGGCGATGAGATCCGCCTGGGTGTGTTCGAGGAGCCAGGGGCAAAGCTGCGCGTCGAAGTCCGCCTTGTGGTAGCTGAGTGCCAGGTCGTCGTGGAAACGCGGGTCGAGCAGAATCTCCGGCAGGTCCATCGCCGCGAAGAAGCGGTCGCGCATGGCCTGGGAGGTCAGGCCCAGGTAGACGTGGCCGTCCCGGCAGGGGTAGATGCCGGAAGGGTGCCAGAAGCCGGGCTGGCGGTTGCCCTCGCGCACGAGCCGGTGGCCCGCGTGGCTCCACATCGCCAGGCCGTGCTGGTGGGCTCCCACCAGTGCCTCGAAGTGACTGACCTCGACCCGCTGGCCACGCCCCGTCCGTTCCCGGGCGCGCAAGGCGGCCAGTGCGCCGAGGAAGCCCTGAGCGCCCGCTTGGTAGGGGGCGATCCGCCCGCTGCGCGCCAGCGGCTCGCGCCCGGGCTCCCCGTTCAGGATCGACAGGCCGGCCAGCGCTTCGTCGCTGAAGGCGTTGGAGCGGTAGCGCGCGTAGGGGCCCGTCGCGGGAAAGGGCGAGATCCGCAACTCCACGAGGCCGGACACGCGGAAGTGTTCGCCGAGGGGCACCAGGGGTTCCGGCGCGGAACTCTCGATCAGCACGTCGGCCTCGCCGAGCAACTCCTCGAAATCCTCCCGGCCGCTCGGATTCGAGAGGTCGATGGGATGTGCGCGTTTCCCGCCGTCGAGGTGCGCGGCGTCCGCGCGGGGGGGTGTGCCGGCGGCGCCTTCCGCGCGCGCGGGGCGGCCTTCGGCTGCGGCGAGCTTGGTGACCCGGGCCCCGTAGTCGGCGAAGAGCCGGCCCGCGAAGGCCCCGGCCCGCGAGCCGGCGGTCTCCAGCACCTCGAGTTCGTCGAAGCGTCTCACCGCCCCGGCCGGAGCACCGCCTTCAAGCGGGGCCACCCGGAGCCAGGCCGCCGTTCTCCACCACGAAGCTCGCGACCTCGGCCACGCCCCGGCCCGCCTTGAGGTTGGTGAAGACGAAGGGCCGCTCGCCGCGCATGCGGCGCGCGTCGCGATCCATCACGTCGAGATCCGCACCCACGTGGGGTGCCAGGTCGATCTTGTTGATCACGAGCAGGTCCGAGCGCGTGATGCCCGGGCCCCCCTTGCGGGGGATCTTGTCGCCCGCCGAAACGTCGATCACGTAGAGGGTGATGTCGGCGAGTTCCGGGGAGAAGGTGGCGGCCAGGTTGTCTCCCCCGGATTCCACGAAGACGAGTTCGAGCGCCGGGAAGCGCTCGCGCATCTCCTGGATGGCCGATAGGTTGATGGAGGCGTCCTCCCGGATCGCGGTATGCGGGCAACCTCCGGTCTCCACGCCCAGGATGCGACGGGCTTC
>JABSQX010000050.1 GCA_013215615.1 Myxococcales bacterium
CATTCGTCAGGAAGGAAACGTTGCCGTCGGTGAGCCCCAGTGGGTCCGAGAGGGAGCCATCCAGCGCAACGAGCTCGAGGCTTCCCACCACGCCCGGGTTCCCGCTCTCGGACCCGGTGATGGGAATCGCAGCGGCGAGCGTGTAGGGAATTGCGCGCGCGGGCTCCGCGAAGCAAAGCGCGAAGACCCCCAGACAGACGGTCACCCACGCAAACGCAGCGTTGCCGAGACGGCTCGGCCTCCAAAGAGCGACTTCGGATTCACCCGCGTCGGGGACGCATAACAGGCGGCAATCGAGCATCTGAAACTCCTGAATGCACGCCCGGATGGCGATTCGGTCCAAGTCAGGGATTCCCCGCAATTCCCTTCCTCGGAGACCAACCAGCGCGTAGGACACCACTCCTTCAACTGCTTTATTAAGAGAATCTTAGCAGGATCCATACCAATTCAGTGCAATATCTCTGGCTGCCGCTCGTTGTCCCCTGGGGTCACCCCGACCCCGTCCAGTAGAAACGCCGTTCCGCTCGGAGAAAGTTTTTTCCACTTTTGGGGAGCTTGGGTCGGCCCCTCCACCACCGGGGGAAAATCGGGTCGTTCTCCGCTGCGACTTCGGATCGGACGAAGGCGAGCCGAGATCATCGGATCGTGGGCCCCTGGAGGAATGCCTTCTCCCACTCAGGTCTTTCCTGGATGCTTGCGAGACCTCTCTCCGGCCCGTGGGTCGCATGGTCCGTGCGCAGGAACGCGAATCGGGACCCGGCGTAGGATTCCCGACGCGCTCGACGACTGTTCGAGAATGCCAGACGGGCCAAGCGTTATCGGCTCAAGAGAGCAGGCGGCCCAGGCGCGATCCCCATAGGAACTTCGCGAACTTCTTCATGCCGGCCAGCCCCTTCTCCGTGTAGGGGTAGGCGCCCTGGACCTGCTTGCCCCCGAAGCGGTCCACCAGCATGGGATGCGCATGGCAGTAGCCCCGCAGGCCATCCCGGCCGTTGACCTGCCCCACCCCGGAATCCTTGACGCCTCCGAAGGGCGCTTCCGGTACACCATAGGTGAGCGTCATGTCGTTGATGCAGACGCCCCCCGTCTCGATGCGCTCCGCGAGCGCGAAGCCGCGTGCCTTGTCGCGCGTCCAGACGTTCCCGGAAAGTCCGTAGCGCGAGTCGTTGGCCAGGCGCAGCGCTTCCTCTTCATCGTCAACGCGCATGATCGCGAGCACCGGCCCGAAAGTCTCCTCGCGCATCAACTGCATGTCGTGGGTCACGTCCGTGACCACCGTGGGCTGGAAGTACTGGCCCCGGAGATCCGGATTGCGCGCTCCCCCCACTCGCACCCTTGCACCGCGCTCCACCGCGTCGCGCACGTGGGACTCGATGATCTCCAACTGCCGGTCCCAGAAGACCGCTCCGACATCGCTCTCACCAGCGTCGCTCTGGCGTAGGCCGCGCGCGCCCTCCACGACCTTCTCCACGAAGGCCTCGTAGACAGCGTCCACGACATAGATGCGCTCGGTCCCACAGCAGTAATGGCCGGTGTTCATGCAGGAGCCGATCAGCGCTCCCGAGGCCGCGCGATCGAGGTCCGCGTCGGCGCAGACGATCATGGCGTCCTTGCCCCCGAGTTCCAGGCTCACCGGGGTCAGACTCCTTCCGCAGGCCTCGGCGACGCGTCGGCCCGTGGCCACGCTTCCCGTGAAGGAGATCTTGTCGACACCCGCTTCCACCAGGGCCGCGCCGGTCTCCCCGTCCCCCATGAGCACCTGGAGCAGGCCGTCGGGAAGCCCCGCTTCCCGGAACAGCTCCCCCACCAGCGCCGTCGAGTAGGGGGTGACCTCGGACCCCTTCAGAAGCACCGCGTTGCCGGCCACCAGTGCCTGGGCGGCCTGGTTGAGGGCCAGGATCACCGGTCCGTTCCAGGGCACGATGATGCCCACCACCCCAAGCGGCTTGTAGACCACGCGCAGTTGCTTCGCGATGCCCATCACGCCGTGGATGCGCCGCTTCTCGGGCCGCAAGAAGCGCGCCGCGCGCTTCGCGTAGTAGCCCAGCGCGTCGCAAGAGGAGAAGACCTCCATCGCGAAGGCCTCGGTTTCGGTCTTTCCGGTCTCGCGCACCACGGTCTCGATGATCCGGTCCTGCGCCTCGAGAACTCGCGCCAGCACGCGCTTCAGATAGCGGGCTCGCTCCGACACCGGACGCGCCGCCCAGGCTGGCTGGGCCTTGCGGGCCCGTTTGACGGCCGCTGCCACGTCCTCGGCGTTCATCGCCTCGAATTCCCCCAGCGGCTCCAGGCTGACGGGGCTGCTCAGGCGGTAGCGCCGCCGGGATCCATCGGACTCGACGCGCTCATAGTTGGCCACTGCGCTACCTCCCGTGGGGGCTGGGCATTTCTGTACCACAATCCCGCCCCTCGTGGAGCCGGGGACCCGGGCGCGCACCGCCTCGCNCGTAGCGGCTACCCTTGCAGCCCGGATGGTCTCCTACCGCCGCAACCCGCGCTTCTGGCAGGGTGCCCTGTGCACGCTGCTCCTCGCGCCACTGGCCTGTGAGACCAGCCTGAACCCCGCCACCGGGCGGCGTGAATGGCTGTTGATGTCCCCGGCCGACGAACGCCAACTCGACGCCATGGCCGCCCAGCAGATCGAGGCCGAGAGCGGCCTGGCTCGGGATGCCGCACTGGGTGCATACGTGGAGTCGGTGGGCCAGCGGATGGCGGCCTTCTCTCCCCGTCAAGACGTTCTCTACAGCTTCCAGATCGTGGAGATGGACGAACCCAACGCCTTCGCGCTGCCTGGCGGTCGTATCTACGTCTCCCGAGGCCTGCTGGTCCTCGCAAACTCCGAGACCGAGCTCGCGAACGTGCTCGGCCACGAGATCGCTCACGTGGCAGCGCGCCACGCAGCGCGCCAGGACGCTCACATGCGCACGCTGGGACTGGCCACCCTGATCTCGGACATGATGAGTGGAGGAGAGAGCGATCAGCCCGAGAGCGAGCGCATCAGTGGACACTTCGGGGCCCGCTACGCGCGCAACCAGGAGCGCGAAGCCGACCGCATCGGCCAGGACCTGGCACTGGCGGCGGGCGTCGACCCGCTGGGCATGCCGAGCTTTCTCCAGAGCCTCGATCACCTCACGAAGCTCGAGCGCGGGAGTTCGCAGCGGCAGACCTACTTCTCGTCGCATCCCGCCACTCCGGAGCGCGTCGCCGAGGCCACCACCGCGGCCCATGCGCGGCGCTGGAGGGAGCCCGCCACCGGCCTGCGCGGCAAGCCCGCCCTACCCGACGAGCGGGATCACGAACTCTACCTCGATCGCGTCGAAGGCATGGCGGTGCTACGGCCCGCCCACGAAGGAGTCTTCCGGGAGAGCCGCTTCCTGCACCCGGATCTGGGTTTCTCGCTGCGCTTCCCTCCGGGCTGGCGGACCCACAACGAGCCCTCCCAGGTCTTCGCAGTGGCACCCCTTCGCGACGGCGTCGTGCTCATGCAGCTCGACCGCCTCGGCGATGACCCGCGAGCCGCCGCGAAGGACTTCGCGACGCGGGAGGGACTGGAGCTCGAGAATCTCCAGGCGCTTCGCATCGCTGGCCTGCCCGCCTATCGAGCGCAGGCGGTGGTCCGGACCCGGCTGGGAGCCGTCGATGCCGAAATCACCTGGATCGCCTACAGCGGCCACGTCTATCGCCTGCTTGCAGGAATGGAACCCGGCGCCCGCAAGAAGTATCGCGCGCTCTTCCGGCGCTTCGCGCATGGCTTCCGTCCACTCACCGACGAGGAGCGCGATTCGGTCCGGGAACTGCGGCTGCGCTCCGTGCGGGCCCTGGAGGGCGAATCACTGGCCGCGCTCTCGACCCGCTCAGGCAACCAGTGGAGCCTGCTGTACACCGCGGTGGCCAACGGGCTCCAGGTCGATGCCAGCCTCGAAGAGGGGCAACGCATCAAGATCGCGCGCCTCGAGCGCTACGAGCCCGAACCTCCGGAATCCGGGGAGCCGGCGGACGACCCCGGCGCGGGCGCTTCGGGCTCCGACCCCCCCCGGTAGTGGCGGCGAACGGGCACCTTCACGAGTGCTCCAGCGCGCAGTGACGCGCTGGGATCCAGCGCGTTGGCGACCGCCGTAGTCTGCTCATCCCAGAGGCCCCCCACGCGATCGATGAGTTCGCCGAGAGATTCACCCGAGCGTGCTCTCGCTACGTGCAAGACCTCTTCCACGAAGGAGTCGCGCTCCGCGCTCGTGAGTCCCCGCAGGCTGAGCGCCACGTCGATGAAGGCGGTCTGGAAGCGCTCGTAGTCCTCAAGGGGAGCGATCCCCGTAACCTGGTAGACGCGCCCCGCGTAAGCGATCCAGCTCACGTCCAGCGCCGCGTCGCCAGCGCTCCCAACGCCCCGCGCGCCCGGGTAGCCCGTCAGCGTGGTGGCTTGGGGAATCAGGCCAAAGGCGGCACCGGGACCCTTCGCGAAACGGCGTGCCGCCACCAGGACGTCCTCGTCCACGCCCGCAACCTCCAGCACCACACGAGCATCCCCGTCCGGATCAATGGCCATCACGTATTCGGGGTGGTTGGCGGTGATCCAGTCCCGAGGAAACTCTACGGCCAGATCCAGTTCCGGGTGCCGAAAATGATTCTCGTAGAAGACCCCGGCGCTGGGATCGGCGCCCACGCGCAGGCCTTCCAGGTGGGCGAGGAAGAGCGCGTCATCCGCTCGCGGATGGGCCTCGTGCACGGCGCCGAATCGGGCGGCATTCTCTTCGCCGCGCTCGATGCGCTCGCGGGAAAGCGGGTGGGTGCGCAAGAAGCCGAGCCGCTCCGTCTCGCCGCGCAGGGCTCGCTCCCGGTCGAGGGTACGCACGAAGTCCATCAAGGCACCCGGATCCCAACCCGAGTCGGCGACCAGCCTCTGGCCCACAGCGTCCGCCTGGAGTTCCTGGGAGCGCCCGTAGGGGGCCATCAGCGCGGAGTTCGCAAATTGTCCCATCGATCCCAGGGCCCGGCCCGCAGCGGGCAGCACCAGCGAGACCGCTGCCGCTGGCAGCCCCGTGGCCACCGCCAGCGGCGCTGCGCGTGTCATTCGCTGCACGGAGTGCCGGGCCGCCACGTGCCCGATCTCGTGCGCCAGGACGAAGGCAAGTTCGTCCTCCCGGTTCAGGTATGCGAGCAGGCCGCGCGTGACGTACACGTAACCACCGGGCAGCGCGAAGGCGTTCTGCCCCCAGACGTCCAGCACCGCAAACCTCCAGTCGAGATCCGGGCGCGGCGAGCCCCGGGCCAGGCGCTCGCCAATCCCCTGCAGGTAGTCGCCCAGCGCGCGGTCGCCGAAGAGTCCGGGCTCGCGGGCGATCTGCTCCGCCTGCTCGGCACCCATCCGCCGCTCGGCGGCCTCCGAGACCAGCACCACCTCTGGGCGCCGCGTCACCGGGTTGAGGGCGCACGCCATTCCCCCCGCGATCACGGAAAGCAGCGCGAGGCGGCGCAGCGCGGCGCGGGGCACGCGCAAACTCAGCGGCGGGCCGCCCGCACGGCGTCCAGCACCTCCTGGTGGATGGAGCCACAGGTGGCGACGATGCCCCGGTTCTCTTCCAGGCTGCGGCCGTGGCGGAAATCCAGGTCGCGGCCCTCCGCGTCACTGACACGGCCCCCCGCGCACTCCACGATCACGCTGCCCGCGGCGTGGTCCCAGATCTTCTCACGGTAGTCGGGGCGGGTAGGCATGCGGAGATAGATGGAGGCGTCGTTGCGCGCCACCGCGGCGTACTTGCACTGGCTGTCGATGCGAAAGGGCTCTCCCTGAATGCCCAGCAGCCCGGCGATGCGCGATGACTGGTCCTGGTCGGAGTGGGCGGATTCGACGGATTCGCAAAGACGCGCATCGGAAGCCCGGCCGATGTCGCCCACACGCACCTCTCGTGCCGAAGCGTCGGCATCCCAGAGAGAGCGCACGTGGGCAGGCTCGCCGCGCACCCCCGAGAAGAGCGCACCCCGGCCCGCGTCCAGCGGAAGGTTGGGACAACCCAGTACTCCCAGGACCACTTCGCCCCGCTCGATCAGGCCCAGCGCCACCGCATACTGCGCGCCGCGCAGAAAACCCTTGGTGCCGTCGATGGGATCGAGGGTCCAGTAGCGGTCGCCCTGCGCGTGCGCCGAGCCGCGGTCGATCCACGTCAGCACCTGTTCGTGCGAGGCCTCCGTGCGGAGCGCCGCGCATACGCTCTCCGCGACCACCCCGAGCAGCGCGGCCTGGTCCGGCTCGCGCAGTGCGTCGGCGCTCTCCTCGCCCACCAGCGCATCGTCCGCCTGATAGTCGGCGAGTTTCGCGCACACGATCCCCTGGGACGCGAAATCCGCCACGGTGACCGGGCTCTTGTCCTTCTTCTCGAGTGTCTCGGGCCGCACTAGGCGCTGCTGAACCGCATGGCAGGCGCGTGACGCCTCGCGAACCGCGTCGATGGCCGCCCGCAGATCCGCACTTCGGTCGCTCATCCAATCCCCCACATGGCGATTGCACCGAAACAGGAGGATGCGGGTCCCAGCGGTGGCTGTCCAGCCGCCCCCGGGGTCAGCGCGCGATGAAAGCGACAGGTGGCTGGAGTATCCTCGCCAGTCGCCGAGGGAGCTTCACCCGTCGGCCAGGGAGACCCCATGCAACACAGGAACGTCGTACTCGTTGACGGTGTCCGCTCGGCCTTCGGCCGCGGCGGCCGAGGCAAGCTGGTGGCCACGCGGCTCGACGACGCCGGCGCAACCGTGCTACGCGCACTCCTCGACCGCAATCCCAAGGTGCGCGACGACATGGTGGAAGACGTGGGCCTGGGCAACGTGTCCGGCAGCGGCGAGTTCACCTACTTGGGCATGGTGCCCCGCCTGGCCGGCCTGCCCCTCGAAGTCTGCGCGTTCAACTCCAACCGCCAGTGCGGCTCCAGCATGGAGACCCTTCACCGCATTGCGCTCGCAATCTCCGCGGGCCACATGGAGTGCGGGATCGCCATGGGGATCGAGCGGATGGGCCGCGGCCTCGGCAGGGAGGGACCCAAGCCCACCCGCATCACTGCGCCGAATCCCCGGCTCACAGAGCTCAACGAGGTCCAGATCGCTCCTGCCCGGGATCACGAGGCCTACTTCTCGGTGCCCTTCCCGGAATACATCCGCAAGTCTCCCTGGCTTCAGAGCATGGTGCAGACCGCGCAGAACGTCGCCGAAACCTACGATCTCAGCCGCCAGGAACTCGACGCCTACTCCGCGGAGAGCCACGCGAAGACTTACGCCGCCTACGAGAACGGGTTGTACAAGGACGAGATCGTCCCCCTCGAGGTGGAGGAGCCGGTCTTCGACGACCAGGGCAACTGGGTGGAGGACGAGACCGGCCCCACCACCAGCTTCGAGCGCGACGAGTGCATCCGCCCGGAAACCACCGCGGAGAAGCTCGCCAGCTTGAACACCATCCGGGGCACCCTCAGTTGGGGGGACAAGGAGATCCTGATCACCCCCGGCAACTCCTGTCCCACCAACGACGGCGTGACGGCGGCGCTGCTGATGAGCGAGGAGAAAGCCCTGGCGCTGGGCCTCACACCACTGGCGCGCATCGTGGGCATGGCGGTAGGCGGCGTGAAGCCGCAGCTGATGGGGATCGGACCCGTAGTCTCCTCCAAGAAGGCCCTCGCCCAGGCGAACATCGAGGCTGCCCAGATCGACCGGGTGGAATTCAACGAGGCCTTCGCGGCCCAGGTGATCCCTTCGGTGCGCGAACTCGGCATCTCGATGGAAAAGGTCAACGTGAACGGGGGCTCGTTGGCCATCGGTCACCCCCTGGGCGCCACCGGGGCGCGCCTCGTCGGCACAGTGGCCCACGAGCTGCGCCGCAGCGGTAGCCGCTACGGACTCGCCACGCAGTGCATCGGCGCGGGCATGGGAATCACCACCGTGCTCGAGGCCCTGCAATGAATCGCGTGTGAGCACGGACGGGCAGGCAGCCACCAGCGCCGGGCGGCCGCGTAGCGAGGAAGCCCACGCGGCGATCCTCGACGCAACCCTCGAACTGCTGGTCGAGGTCGGCTATCCCGCGCTTACCGTGGAGGGCATCGCCACGCGCGCCGGCGTGGGCAAGGCCACCATCTACCGTCGCTGGTCGTCGAAACTCCCGCTGGTCATCGAGGCCTTCGGCCAACTGCCCGCCCTCGAGGAAGCCGACACCGGAGACCTGGTCGCCGACCTCGAGTCCATGCTGCGCAGCTACGTGCGCGTCTTCAACTCTACGCCGCTGGGCAGCGTCTATCCCAGCCTGGTGGGAGATTGTGCGAATGATCCGGAACTCGGAAAACTGCTCTCGCCCCTGCTCATGGAGCGTCGTCGCCCGCTCGTGCACGCCTTCGAGCGTGCGGTGGCGCGGGGAGAACTGGGCCCCGAAATCGACCTGGAGTTGGCCGCCGACATGGTGGTCGGCCCCATCGCGGTGCGGGTCTTCTTCTCGGACCGCCGGCTGAATCCCCGAATCGTGCCCCGCCTGGTGCAGGTGGCACTCGAGGGGATCCGCAACTCGGCACGCGGCGGGAGCGCCTAGGCGACGCGTCCCGCCAGCCACCCGCTGCGCGGGGGAAAATGCGGGCTAGGCTCGGCGAGCATGAGCACGCAGGCCATCGACGAGGTGCTGCGCACCACCCGCTCGGTGCGGCGGCGGCTGAACTTCGAGCGTCCCATCCCGCCGGAACTCATCGAGGAGTGCATCGAGATCGCCACCCAGGCGCCCACGGGCCTGCACCGGGAGAGCTGGCGCTTCCTCGTGATCACGGATCCCGAGCAGAAGGCAGGCGTGGCCCGCCTCTACCGCCGGGGCTTCGAGGCCTACGCGGGTCGGCGCGAGGGTGCGCCCTCGCGCGCCCAACAAGCCCTCGTGTCGCGCCTTCACGAGATGCCCGCACTCATCCTGGTCTGCAGCGAAGGGCGCCCCGATCCCGGCAACAACGCCATGAACGTCTCCTTCTACGCCTCGGTGCTGCCCGCCGCCTGGTCGCTGATGCTGGCGTTGCGGGCGCGGGGCGTCGGCGCCACCTGGACCACCGTACTGCTCGTCCACGAACGCGAGACCGCAGAACTGCTGGGGATCCCCGAAGACGTCACCCAGACCGTGTTGCTGCCGGTGGCCTTCACGCGGGACGCCGTGTTGAAGCCCGCGGCGCGGCGAGGTCCGCGGGAGGTCACCTTCTGGAACCGCTGGGGCGAGCGCCGGGCAGACGCGCCGGCTTCGAGCGGGGCCGGGGATCAGGAACCGGCGCCGTAGCGCTCTCGCAACTCCTGCTTCATCACTTTCCCGGCAGGGTTGCGGGGCACCTCCCCGATCTCCAACTGCTCGGGGATCTTCTGCACCATCAGCTTCTGCGCGCGCAGGAAGTCCGCCATCTCGTCGAAAGCGAGTGGCTCCCCACCCGGCTCGCAGGCCACGACCGCACAGCAACGCTCGCCCAGCTTGGGATCCGGCAGGCCGATCACCGCCACGTCCGCGACCTTCGGGTGCTTGTAGAGGAGATCTTCTACCTCCTTGGCGCTGATGTTCTCGCCCTTGCGGATGATCACGTCCTTGAGACGGCCCGTGATCACCACGAAGCCCTCGGCGTCCAGGAAGCCGAGATCTCCCGTGCGAAAGAAACCCTCCGCGTCGAAGGCCGCTTCGTCGAGCGAAGTGTCCACGTAGCCCAGGCAGAGTTGGGGCCCCCGCGCGCAGATCTCGCCCTCCTCACCCGGCGCCGCCGGCTTCCCGTCGAGCTTCACCACCCGCATCTCCGCGCCCGGGGGGTTCACCGGCCCCTCGGTCTCAGCGAGTTTCTCGTCCGGGTCGGTGGTGCGGTTCATGGCGATGATCGGACACTCGGTGAGCCCGTAACCCGACACCACGCCCAAGCCACCCATCTCGCGCTTGATGTCGTAGTGGAGCTGCGGGGGTTTCGGCGCACCCCCTCCCGGAAAGATGCGCGCACGGGGGAAGAGCGGGGTGTCTGGATGCTCGCGCTGGGCGGCCAGGTAGACCTGGTGGAAGGCGGTGCCGGCACCCGCCACGGTGATGTCGTGCTTCGCGAAGAAGGCCACCGTTGTCTTCGGATCCCAGACGGGGACCACCAGCTGCGCGAAGCCCGCCATCAACCCGCCCATCAGCCAGCCCACCCCGCCGATGTGGGTGACGGGGAACGCGAAACCGTGGCGGTCGTCGTCGCGCATGTCGAGCACCCGCACCATGCCGCGATAGGTGGACATCAGCGTCTCGTCGCTGTGACGGGCGCCCTTGGGATCGGAGGTGGTGCCGGAGGTGTAGAAGATCCAGCGCACCGGGGAGTCCTGGGGATCCGCGGGTAGCGGGGGCGCCGGAGGAAGCGTCGAGGGATCTCCTTCCGGGAGCGCGTCGTCCACCACGCAGACCTCGAGTCCCGGCTGCGCGTCGGCCAGCTGCCGGGCCATGGCCTGGTAGTCGAAACCCCGGAACGCGGGGGGCACACAGAGCAGGCGCGCGCCCGTCTGGCGCGTCACGAAGCCCACCTCCCGCTCCCGGTAGATGGGCAGCACCGGGTTCTGCACCGCCTGGAGGCGCGAGAGCGCTGCGGTGAGCACCAGCGCGTCGTTGCAGGTGGGCAGCACCCAGGTAACCGGTGTGCCCTCGCCCACGCCGAGCGCCGCCAGACCCGCCGCGGCCCGCAGCGCCGCCTGCTCGAAGTCCGCGAAGCTGAGGCTGTGCTCCTGCTCGTCGATCGTGCAGAGCGCATCCGGCGTCTCCGCCACGCGCCGCTCCACCAACTGCCAGAGGGTGCCGCCGTCGATCATGCCGCCTCCTTCGACCCTGCCGTAGACGCGCGCTCCGCCGGGCTCGTTGCCTCGCGACATCGAGCACTCCCCACGCGTGGCGAGCATCCTATCCGAAGGCCCTGCGGGCTTCCATCGCCCCACCTTGCGGCCCCCGCTTCTCCGGGGCGACGCCGGCAGCACGCTTGCCGCGCGCCGCGCGGCTCGCCTAAGCTCGCCCCGCCCACGCGGGAGAGCCCATGCAACTGCGCTTCAGCGAAGAGGACGAAGCCTTTCGGCGCGAATTCGCGGACTGGCTCGCCCAGAACCTGCGCGGCGAATTCGAGGCGGTGCGAGGCCGCGGCGGGCCGGGCGACGAGAACGCCTTCTTCGACGAGCGGCTGGCCTGGGAGAAGCGCCTGGGGGAGGCGGGCTGGACGTGCATCGCCTGGCCCGAGGCCCACGGCGGCCGCGGCGCGAGCCTCGCCCAGCAGGTCGTCTATCACGAGGAATACGCGCGCGCGGGCGGACCGGGCCGCGTCGGCCACATCGGGGAAACCCTGCTCGGTCCCACCCTCATCGCCTTCGGGACCGAAGCGCAACAGCAGCGCTTCCTGCCAGCCATCCAGAGCGGGGAGGAGCTCTGGTGCCAGGGCTACTCGGAGCCCAATGCCGGCTCCGACCTCGCCAACGTCCAGACCCGCGCGCGCCTCGAAGACGATGCCTGGGTGCTCGATGGACAGAAGGTCTGGACCTCCCTCGCCGAGTGGAGCCAATGGGCCTTCGTGCTCTGCCGCACGGATCCCGAGGCCCCGAAGCACAAGGGCCTGTCGTACCTGCTGGTGCCCATGGACCAGCCCGGGGTCGAGATCCGCCCCATCCAGCAGATCACGGGCGACTCCGAGTTCAGCGAGACCTTCTTCGACGGCGCGCGCACCGATGCAGCCAACATCGTGGGCGAGCCGGGAGAGGGATGGAAGGTCGCAAACGGTACGCTCGCCTTCGAACGCGGCGCCTCCACGCTGGGCCAGAACATCCTGTTCCAGAACGAGCTCGACCACGTCATCGAAGCCGCGAAACGCAACGGCAGAGCCCAGGACCCGGGCATCCGGCAGCGCATCGCCGAGGCCTCGATCGGCCTCGAGATCTTCCGCTACAACGCGCTGCGCGTGCTCTCCCAGGCTGGCAGCGAGCTGCCCCCCGCAGCCCTCATCAACAAGATCTACTGGGCGACCTGGCACCGCGATCTGGGCGAACTCGCCATGGACGTACTGGGGCCCGAAGCCCAGCTCCTCGAGGCTGCACCCTATGAGCTCACCCGCCTACAGCGCCTCTTCCTGTTCTCGCGCTCCGACACCATCTACGCGGGCAGCAACCAGATCCAGCGCAACATCATCGCGGAGCGCGCCCTGGGCCTGCCCCGCGAACCGAGGGCCGTCTGAGCCATGCCCGTCGCAGCGCCCCCCTACCCCACCGGCCACGATCTGCTCGCGGGCAAGACCGTCCTCGTGACCGCCGCCGCAGGCAGCGGGATCGGCTTCGCGGCCGCGAAGCGCTGCCTCGAAGAGGGCGCGCGGGTGATGATCAGTGACATCCATGAGCGCCGCCTGGGCGAGGCCGCGGAGCGTCTTGCCGAGTCGGGGAGCGAGGCCCCCACGACCCATCCCTGCGACGTCCGCTCCGACGAAGCGGTGCGTGGGCTGTGCGCCGCCGCCGTGGAGCAGATGGGCCAGGTCGACGTGCTGATCAACAACGCCGGGCTCGGGGGCCACGCGCGCGTCGTCGACATGACCGACGAGCAGTGGAACCAGGTAATCGACATCACGCTCTTCTCGGTCTTCCGCATGACGCGCGCCATTCTCCCCCACATGCTCGAGCGCGGGAGCGGCGCCATCGTGAACAATGCCTCGGTACTGGGCTGGCGCGCCCAGGAGGGGCAGTCCCACTATGCGGCCGCCAAGGCCGGCGTGATGGCCTTCACGCGCTGTGCGGCGATCGAGGCCGCCGAAAGCGGCGTGCGCATCAACGCGGTCGCCCCCAGCATCGCGGTCCACGAGTTCCTCGCCAAGGTGATCCCCCAGGACGTGATCGACGATCTGGTAAGCCAGGAGGCCTTCGGGCGAAGTGCCGAGACCTGGGAGATCGCGAACGCGATGGTCTTCCTCGCCAGCGACTACGCGTCCTACATGACGGGCGAGGTGATCTCCGTGAGTTCCCAGCACGCCTGAGCGACCCGACCCGCCGGGGGAAGCCCAATGCGCAAGCTGATCCTCGCAGTGCGCTGTTGGGGCTCGGCTCGCCGGAGCCTCCGATCCGGCCGCTGCTGGATTCCGATGCTGGCCCTGGCGGCCGCGGCCTGCCCCGCAGCCACCCCGCCTCCCGCGTCGCAACCGCAGCGGACGCCGGGATCGCGCGAATCCGTGCAGCCCTTCCGCGTCATCGCACACCGGGGCGCTTCCGCGTACGCACCCGAGAACACCCGCCCGGCCTTCCAACGCGCTCTGGAACTCGGCGTGCGTCACGTCGAGTTGGACATCGGGATCTCCGCAGACGGTGCACTGGTGCTCTTCCACGACTCGACCCTCGACGCCAAGACGGATCTGAGCGGCCCCCTGGCCAGCCACGATCTGGCGACCCTGCAGGACGCGGACATCGGTAGCTGGTTCGATCGCACGCACCCCGGGGCAACCCAGCGCTTCGCGGGCACCCCCCTCCTCTCTCTCGAGGATCTCTTCTCCGACTTCGGGAGACACTTCTACTACCACGTAGAAATCAAGGGGCGGGAGCCCTCGATTCCAACGCGCCTGTTGGAAGCGATCCGAAGCGCCAATCTCGAGGATTCCGTGACCGTCACCTCCTTCCGCCGCGAGCAACTCGAGCGAATGCACNTGCTGGATCCCGAGCTTCCCCTCACCTGGCTCCTCGATCGGGAGACGAGGATGCTGGCGCCCGGCCAGTCGTCGTTGGAACTGCGCGACCGAGAGATCGAGGCGGCCGAGGCAGCGGGTTTCAGCGGGGTGGCAATCCGTGCCGCAGAACTCAGCCCCGAGATGGTCGTCGTTGCGCACGAGCGCGGGCTCCGGCTGCGCGCCTGGGGGATCCGAGACGATGCGGACGTAGCACGGGTGCTCGCCGCAGGCGCAGACGGCATGACGGTGGACTGGCCGGATCGGGTTCCCGACGGTCTGCAGGAGCGCTGAACCCCCGCCCATCCCCGCGCAGGCGGCCGAGTCAGGAGGCGTCGGGCTCCTCGACGGCCTGGAGGTAGGCGGGCTTCTCTCCACCCCCGTGCACCAGCAAGCTCGAGCCGCTCACGTAGGAGGCCAGTGGAGAGGCCAGGAACACGCAGGCCTCGCCGACGTCGCGGGGTTCACCGAGGCGGCCCAGCGGCACGGTGTTCCCGGCGACGGCGCCCCCTTCGTCGGCCCCGTAGTGGAGCTCCCATTGTTCGGTGCGGATCATCCCCGACGTCACCGCCACCACTCGCACCCGGGGCGCCCACTCCACGGCAAGGGTCTCGGTGACGTTGAGCAGGCCCGCCTTGGCGGCCCCGTAGGCCACGGTGCCGGGGGTGGGGCGAATGCCGCTCACGCTGGCGATGTTGATGATGACGCCGCCCTCCGGCTGGCGTTGCATGACCTGGTTGACGCGCTGGGCGAGGTTCAGCGGTGCGATCAGGTTGAGGCGCACGATGGACTCGTTGAAGCGGGGCGAAACCGTCGCCGAGTCGGCCGCGGGAGAGCCCCCGGCGTTGTTCACCAATACATCCACCCGGCCGAAACGCTCCTCGGCCTGGGACACCAGCGCGTCGATCTGCTCGATCTCCCGGACGTCTGCAGCCACGAAGACGGCCTCGCGCCCCTCGGCCTCGGGGAGCGCATCGGGCGCGTTGCGCCCGCAGATCACCACGTCGGCGCCGGCCGCCAGGAAGCGCTCGCTGATACCCTTGCCCACGCCGCGCGTACCGCCCGTCACGATCACGCAGCGGCCCGAGAAGTCGATCTGGATGCTCATCTTCTCCGCCTCATAGCCCGAGCTTGCGGGCAACCCGCTCGCGGTGCCAGGCCGCCTCGCCGAGACAGGCCTTGCCCCATTGGGCTCGCTTGAAGTGCAGGTGCGGATCGTACTCCCAGGTGAACCCCACCCCTCCGTGGATCTGGATGCTCTCCCCCGCGCAATGGAAGTAGGCCTCCGAGCAGTAGGACTTCGCGAGGGAGGCCGCGCGCTCGAGATCCCCGGCCTCGGGCTCCGCGGCCACGCAGCCCGCGTAGTAGGCGGCGGAGCGCGCCGACTCCACGCGCACCATCATGTCCGCGCACTTGTGCTTGATGGCCTGGAAGGAGCCGATGGGCCGCCCGAACTGCTGTCTCTCCTTCGCGTAGTCGACGCTGAGGTCCAGGCAACGCTGTGCGCCGCCAGCCTGCTCGGCGGCCAGTGCGATGGCCGCGAGATCGAGGCTGCGCTGCAAGGCGGGCCAGGCAGCGCCCTCCTCCCCGAGCCGGGCGTCGGCGTCCACGCGAACGTCCTCGAGGGTGATCTCGGCCTGTCGCCGGCTCTGGTCGAGCGTGGGGAGCGCACGCCGGGAGAGGCCCTCAATCTCGGCGGGAAGCACGAAGAGGGAGATGCCCTCCTCGCCGCTGCTGCCGGGCGCACGGGCGGCGACCACGAGCAGGTCCGCACTGTGCCCATCCACCACGAAACGCTTGCAGCCGGAGAGGCGATATCCCCCGGCATCCTGCGTCGCTGTGGTAGATATCTCATCGGGCTCGCGGCCCCCTCCCGCCTCCGCGTAGGCGAGCGCGGCTCGGCACTGACCCTCCGCGATGTCGGGCAGATAACGGGCCTTCTGGGCGTCATCACCGGACTGCAGGATCGTCTGGGTAGCAAGGCAGACCGTGGAGAAAAACGGCGAGCAGAGGAGCGACTCGCCCATCACCTCCATCAAGGCCACGAGTTCGACCGCGCCGAGCCCGATGCCCCCGTAGGCCTCGGGGACGATCACGCAGGGCCAGCCGAGTTCGCTTCCGATGCGCTTCCAGACCTCCGGGTCGTAGCCGAGTTCGCTGGCCATGGCCTGGCGGACCTGGTCACCGCTGCTGTGCTCCGCGAGGAAGGCCCGCGCGGAATCGCGCAGTTCCTCCTGCTCGTCGGTGAACGCGAAATGCATGGTCGCTAGCTGCCGTGAACCTTCTGGGCGGGCACGGCCTTCTCGAACAGGCCCTGCAGGGCAGCGCCCACTTCGTCGGGCGCCCAACGCTCGCCCTTGTCGACCTGGGGACCCGTCCGCCAGCCGTCGCAGACCGACAGCATGCCGCCCGCCACCTCGAAGATCTGGCCCGTCACCTCCCTCGACTCCGCACTCCCCAGCCACACCAGCAGCGGGGAGACGTTGGCCGGATCCATCTCGTCGAAACCGCTCTCGGGTTTCTTCATCATGTCCTCGAATACGCCTTCGGTCATGCGCGTGCGCGCGGAGGGAGCGATCGCGTTCGCGGTGACCCCGTAGCGGCCCATCTCGGCAGCCTGGTTGAGGGTGAGGGTGGCGATCCCCGCCTTGGCGGCCGAGTAGGCGGATTGGCCGATGCTGCCCTGCAGGCCTGCCCCGGAGCTGGTGTTGATGATGCGCGCATCCACCGGACGGCCCGCCTTCGACTCGTTCCGCCAGTACTCCCCGGCGTGCCGCGCCAGGCAGAAGTGACCCTTCAGGTGCACGCGGATGATCGCGTCCCACTCCTCTTCGCTGCAAGAGACGAACATGCGGTCGCGTACGAAGCCCGCGTTGTTGACCACCACGTCTAGTCGTCCAAAGGCTTCGAGGGTCTGGCCGAGCAAGGCACTCGTCTGCTCGAAGCTTGCGACGTCGGCGCCATTTGCGATGGCCTCACCGCCCGCTGCGCGGATCTCCTCCACCAGCTCTCCAGCCGGCCCGGAGCCGCCCCCGGAGCCGTCCAACTCGACGCCGAGATCGTTCACCACCACCCGGGCGCCCTCGGCCGCGAAGGCCAGCGCGTGGGCGCGCCCCAAGCCGCGGGCCGCCCCGGTGACGATCACCACGCGTCCGTCACAGATTCCCATCGCTCCTCCCCGAAACTCGACTTCGAACAGCGGCCCGGCCGTTGGCGGGCGCCCTCGCCTAGAGGCGCTCCAAGATGGTGACGTTGGCCTGGCCTCCGCCCTCGCACATGGTCTGCAGCCCGTAGCGACCGCCGGTGCGCTCCAGTTCGTTGAGGAGCGTGGCCATCAGCCGCGTACCCGTCGCACCGATGGGGTGACCCAGTGCGATCGCGCCGCCGTTGGGGTTCACCTTTGACATGTCGGGGTGCAACTCCTTCTCCCAGGCGAGCACCACCGACGCGAAGGCCTCGTTGATCTCCACCACGTCGATGTCGTCCATCTGCATGCCGGCCTTCTCGAGCGCATAGCGCGTAGCCGGTATGGGTGCAGTCAACATGTAGACCGGGCTGTCCGCGCGCACGCTGATGTGATGCACGCGGGCCCGGGGCTTCAGGCCATGCTGCTTGACGGCCTCTTCCGAGGCCACCAGCATGGCGGTGGCGCCGTCGGAAATCTGGCTCGCCACCGCTGCGGTGAGGCGCCCGCCTTCTTCGAGAGGCTGCAACTTCGCCATCTTCTCCATACTGGTGCCCCGGCGGAAGCCCTCGTCGGCCACCACGTCGCCAACGGGCACGATCTCGTTGTCGAAATGGCCCGCATCCGTGGCGGCTGCGGCGCGCTCATGACTTTGCAGCGCGAAACGCTCCATGTCTTCCCGGCTGATGTCCCACTTGTCGGCGATCATCTCGGCACCGCGAAACTGGGAGATTTCCTGGTCCCCGTAGCGCTCCACCCAGCCCTTGGATCCGCTGAAGGGATCCGCGAATCCCAGCGGCTCGGCCATCGTCATCGCCGAGGAGATCGGGATGGCACTCATGTTCTGCACGCCGCCTGCGACCACCAGGTCACTGGTACCGCTCATCACCGCCTGGGCGGCGAAGTGCACGGCCTGCTGGGAGGAACCGCACTGGCGGTCGATGGTGACCCCCGGCACGTGCTCGGGGAGGTCGGCGGCCAGCCAACAGGTGCGGGCGATGTCGCCGGCCTGCGAACCCACGGCGTCACAGCAACCGAAGACCACGTCCTCTACGGCACCAGCATCGATGCCCGTTCGATCCACCAGGGCCTTGAGGACGTGTGCGCCCAGGTCCGCGGAGTGGATGGTCGAGAGCCCACCGCCACGTTTGCCGGTGGGGGTGCGAACCGCGTCGATGATGTAGGCCTCGGCCATGGGGGTTCCTCCTGCGCGGGGTGCGCCCCGCCTGTGTGAAAACCTTCGCTCTGCCTGGGCGAACGCTCAGTCGGAGAACTTCGCGTCTCGTTTCTCCACGAAGGCGTCACGCGCCTCCTGGGAATCTTCGGAACTGTACAGCTCCAAGGTAAAGCCCTGCTCGAAGCGATAGCTCGACTTGGGCTCGATGAGGTCGATGCCCACGAGTGATTCCTTGGCCAGGCGCACAGCCTGGGGACTCTTCGCCGCAATCTTCCCGGCGAGCTCCCGCGCCCGCTCCCGCAGCTCGGATGCGGGCACCAGCGCCTCCAGCGCACCCAGTTCCAAGGCCTGGGCGGCGCTCACGGGTTCGGCGGTGTACAGCATGCGGCGCGCGACCCGATGTCCGAAGAGGCGCATGGCGTGCGTCGCCGCCCCCAGTGCCCCCCGGTCGATCTCCGGCAGCCCGAAGCTCGCGTCCTCTGCGGCCAGTACGAAATCCGCCGAGCCCGCGATGCCGATACCGCCCCCCAGGCAAAAGCCGTGGACCGCCACCACCACGGGGACCGGGCAGTCATAGACGTTCGCGAAAGACTGCCAGCAGGCGCGGTTGAGGGGCACGATCACCCCGGAGTCCGCGGCGAGTTCCTTGATGTCCACCCCCCCGCAAAAGCCGCGACCCTCTGCGGCGATGAGCAGCACGCGTACCTCGGAATCGCGGCCCAGCCGCTCCACCTCGGCGGCGAAGCTCTCCCAGCCGCGACAGTCCATCGCGTTGACGGGCGGGTGGTCGATCACCAACTCGGCGACGCCACCGCGAACCTGGGTTTCGAACGACAAGAGGACCTCCGATTCGGCCGCAGCGCGATCAGCCGCGGATTTCCTTCTCCCGCAAGCCCTGCGGATCGATGCGCTCCCGCAACAAGCTCAGCTCCTCGTCGCTCGGCGTCCGGCTCTCGGGCACGTCGCCCTCCACGACCAGTTCGAAGCCGGTGTTCTCCTGCACATCCGCGACACTGACACCCGGATGGACGGAGACCAAGCGCATTTGGTGATCCGGGGTCTCGAAGTCGAAGACCCCGAGGTTCGAGACCACGCGGCGGATCTCGTGGAAACGGCGGGAGGCTGCCGAGAGTTGGGCGGCCCGGTCGTAACCCACGCCGGAGACGACATCGACCTTCTCGACGAAGACCTTGGGGGAATGGTTGGGCACCCAGTAGCTGGTGGGATGGTTGAGGGTGTTGCCGGGCGCGCCCCGCATGCCCAGCAGCTGGGCCTTGGGCTTCGCGAAGTCACCGATGGCCGCGATGTTCTGGTTCCCGTAACGGTCGACCTGGGTGGCGCCCATCATGACGTGCCGACTCCCGGACCAGAGCGTGTCGAAGACCAGGCGGTAGGGCATCCAGCCCTCGTAGACGGGGTTCGCGAGCGGCGCCCCCACCGGCTCCACGTTGGCGAGCAGACTGGCCACGCCGTCGGTGAGCAAGATCTCGGGCTCGAAGCTGAGCTTGGCGAGCTTGGCGCCGACCTGCGGGAGCAGACCGATGGGGCTCACCAGGATCTCGCCGTCTCCCCGGAAGGTCTCCGCCACCGCCACCGCGCAGACGTCCGCTCGGCTGAATTCACTCATCGCGCGGCTAGCGCCTCCTGGTAGGCGGACTCGCTCTCGAGATCGAGGTAACGCGCCTTGAAGGCCTCCCAGGCCTCGGCGTCCTTCGCGGTCGCCGCGTATTCACGCTGGAAGGCCTCGTCGCGCTCGTAGTCGGGCGGGCACTCGGTGAAATGGGCGCCGTTGGGGGTCTCGATCACACCGTCCACCATGCTCCGGTTGAGTTTCAGGGTCTGCACGCTGCCCTCGTTGAGCAACTTCTCGGTGGGCACCAGCTTCTCGCAGGTGAGGAAGCGGCGCTTGGCGGCCTTGCAGAAGAGGTCGTCGAAGAAGGGATCGGGACCCAGGAACTGGCCGTTGCCCCCGGAGTCGGCGCGGTTCATGTGCACGAAGGCCACGTCCAGTTCGATGGCGGGCATCGCTACCAGTTCCTCGCCGTCCTCGTAGGGGGAGCAGACCGTCTTGAGATAGGGGTTCACGCTCATCACGTCGGAGCCCAGCCCCGAGCGTGTGGGCAAGAAGGGCAACCGCAACGCCGCGGCATACAAGCCCCATTGGAACATGCCCTCGTCCATCTCCCAGGCCTCGATGGAGCCGCTCTGGCGCGCCTTGCGGAAGTGGGGCTCGAGGGGGATCGAGTCGAGGGAGACGAAGCCGTAGATGAGTCGCTTGACCCGGCCCAGTGCACACAGGAGGCCCACGTCCGGGCCGCCGTAGGAGACCACCGTGAGGTCCTTTAGATCGCGGCGCAGGATCTCGCGCACCACCGCCATGGGTTTGCGGCGGGATCCCCAGCCACCGATACCGATGGTCATGCCGCTGCGAAGCTCGGATACGGCTTCGACCAGCGTCGTACGCTTGTCCATGGGGGAATCTCCCGGTGACGAGGTTCGAGGCGCCGCCGCTGGGGACCGACGGCGATCCGGCCCGCGGGAGCCCTCCGGCGGACGCTGCGCAGAGTAACGAGACGCCACGTTCCTGTAAACGCCGAAGCGGGCTCGCGAGCGCCCCCCGCCGCCCGCGGGCCCTCCCGCCCCGACCCCTGTGGTATATATGTCGGAGCGAGCAGGAGGCGCCCCTTTGAGCCAAAAGACCCGCACCCCGGCCGTCGAGGGCTGGTTCGACATGGAGAAGCGGCAGCTCCTGGGCACCCGCTGCGCGGAGTGCGGGAGCGTCTACTTTCCGCGCGAGGACACGCTGTGCCGCAACCCCGCCTGCGCGTCCACCGAGCTGATCGAGACCCCGCTGTCGACTCGAGGGCGCCTGTGGTCCTTCACGAACAGCTGCTACGCGCCCCCCGCCCCCTCAGATGGTTTGCGGCGCCTGGAAGAGGTGATGGCGGATGTCGCCCTGGTGTTCGTCGAGGATTTCCACGCGCTCCACGAAGCGCCAGGCGCCTTCCACGTACTCGAAGCGGTCGTGGTACCGGTTGCGGAAGATGGGTTGCAGGTCGAAGCCCGGCCGTGCCTGGAAGACGATCACG